>NZ_JBVJNS010000014.1:0-56405 GCF_055583565.1 Corynebacterium sp. NPDC104732 | reverse complement strand
CGCCTGGGATACCAAACCCTGGCCCACAGCCGGGGACTCGAATCACTACCAACCCACACCGCCGCGTAGGACTCCAACAAAAAGTCCGCACACCCGCCTTTCCAGGAAAAACACTCCAAGTCTAGAATTCCAGGTCTCGAGTTTTTCGCTGGGTCTTACCGAGGGAGATGAAACAGCCCTGTCTCGTCTTGCTCCGCGAGCCCATCTTCTAGCAGCGAAAACAGTGCTCGCGAGCGCTGCGCTGCATCGGGCCAGACCACATCGATCGCGGCTTGCGGAACCGGGGCGGTAGCTGAGCGCAGCACGTCCATGATGAGACCGCGTACTTGCCGATCTGTGCCCGCAAACTTCTGCACCCGTCGCTTCGCCTTCGCGAGTTCCTCCTCGGTGGGCGCAGGACATCCCGCTTGTTGCCACGCGCATAAGTCGAGCACGGGACATTCGTCGCACTTGGGGGTCGTGGTGCAGACGAGCGCGCCGAGTTCCATGAGCGCGACTGAAAATTCAGGGGCTCCTTCTTCCGGCAGAATGGCTTCCACCTCTGCGAGTTCGCTTTTGCGGGCGGGGCCGGGGAGGAATTGGGCGTCGTAAAGCCTGCGGAACGTCCGCCGCACGTTGGTGTCCACCACCGGCACCCGCTGGCCGTAAGCGAACGCTGCGACGGCCCGGGCGGTGTAGTCGCCAATGCCGGGCAAAGCAAGCAGCTTATCGACGTCCCGTGGCACCTCACCCTCATGCTCTGCCACGATCACCTTCGCGCACTCCAACAGTCGAAGCGCGCGCCGCGGGTACCCCAACTTTCCCCACGCCCGCAGCACCTGATCGGGGGTAGCTTGAGCGAATTTTGCGGGGGTAGGCCAGCGCTCCACCCATTCCAGCCACACCGGCTCCACCCGAGCCACCGGAGTTTGCTGGCTCATCACCTCTGACAGCAAAATTCCCCACGCCGAAGTGTGAGGATTGCGCCATACAATGGTGCGCGAGCTGGCACGAAACCAGGCAATCAGACGGGGCTGCAACATAGCTTGTCACTGTAGAGGTTTTTAAATCTTTCAACAAAAGAGCACAATTAGAAGTATGCGTGACGTCACCGAAGTGAACCCTGTAAATATCTGGAACGCCCTCAAAGAGGGCAACCGGCGCTACCAAAACCACGAGATGCTTCATCAGAATCTGGATGCGGCGCGTCGTGAAGAATTGGTCGCCGGGCAAAAGCCGATGGCCGCGGTATTGGCATGCTCCGACTCCCGGGCCCCCGTCGAGCACATTTTTGACCAGGGCGCAGGTGACATCTTCGTTATCCGTACCGCCGGCGAAGTACTAGACATGGGTGTGTTTGCTTCCCTGGAGTTCGCCGTCGACGGTTTGGGCGTCAGCAACCTCATTGTGATGGGGCATGAATCTTGTGGTGCCGTCAAAGCCACCAAGGCGGCGTTGGAAGGCGGCGAGATCCCTCCTGGATTCCAGCGTGTCCTGATCGAAAAAGTTGCGCCATCCATCTTGAACGCCAAGCGCAAGGGCATGACCACCACTGATGACTTTGAAATCGAGCACGTGCGGGAAACCGTCGACATTATCTTGGATCGCTGTCCGGTGATCAAGCAGCGCCTCGACAGCGGCTCCTTGGGCGTTATCGGCGCCCGCTACCGACTCGGAAACGGTGCGGTTGAACCGATCGTGGAACTCGGTGTCAGCTAGACACGCCCCCACGGGCTAGCTGTTTTCGTGCAGTTAGCCCTTTAAGCTGGTGGTGTGACCCAGAAGCAGCTCCCGGAGATTATCTACATTCGACGTCGCGTCGCGGCGATCTTTATCGTGCTGGTTGTTGTTGCCCTCGCGATATGGCTGATGGTCAGCATGGGCGGAGATAAAGAACCTACACCAGTCGCTGAACCCACTTCGACGTCCGCTTTCACCCGGGACGCCACGCCGACAGCAATCCCGGAAACATCGTCAGCTGCTGCAACCTCTCCTGCTGCTACGGAAGCGGCAACGGACACTGCAACGCCGACCCCAGAGCCTAAAAAAAGCTGTTCACTAGAAGACCTGGTGATCACTGCAAACGCCGACAAGCCCTCGTACGGGCCGGACGAGCGCCCCAAGTTTTACCTCTCCGTGAAGAACCCAACGGCTGCTGACTGCAAGATTGACCTGCGTAAAGACGGCCTCCGTTTTGAGGTTTATGACCTGGCCACGAACCAGCTGCTATGGGCTGACACGGACTGCAACCCGAGCGAAGACACCTCCGAGCGCACCTTCCCGGCCGGCGAGGAACGCCACTACGAGGCAGTGTGGTCCCGAACTACCTCCGCCCCGAACCAGTGCAACGCCCGCCAGCCAGTTCCAGCAGGCAGCTACTTCCTGCACACCTTGGTAGGAGACAACAACTCCGAAGCCTTCACTTTTAACCTGGGGTAGCCTAAGCTTTCAGCCTGATCAGCCCGTCGTGAATGTGGCGGGCCCACAGTGAACCGACGCTTTCGACAGCTGCGATGTCGTCCACGCTAGCTTCGAGTAGGTGGTTGGAATCGCCGAATGCCAAGATGAGTTTGTCCATCAAGAAAGGCTGCACACGGGGGACACGGCCAAGGATCCGGTAGCCGCGAGGCACGATCCACTGGTGAAGGGATTCTTCTGCGGTTGGGAACCCGAGAATTCGGGCGATATGGGTGGATTTGACGATGTCTTTATCGTTCAGCTGCTCGAGCTCCAGCAACGCTTGTTTCACGTCGTCATCGGTGGGCAGCCCGGCCGCCATCAAGTAGTCGCGCAGGATCAGCTCACGGTCTTTGTCGTTGTCACCAAACAATTCCTCCAGCTGCACTGCAAGCTGTTTGCCGTCAGTGCCGAGCTCGATCACGTCGCGGTCGATGGTGACGGCGGCGCGTCGCAGCATTTCCAAGCGTTGGATCACGGTAATCACGTCCGACAGTGACGCGTAGTTGTGGAGCTCTGCAACGAACAAGCGCTCGTTGACTTGGTCGAGGCGATTGCGGTATCGCTCCATGGTGGCGATAGCCTGGTTAGCCCGGGAGAGAATGTCTGAGGAGCCCTCCAGGATGTGGCGCTTTTTGTCCACGTAAACAGTGATGATGTTCATCGACTGGCTAACGGAGATAACTGGGTAGCCAGTTTGCAGGGCGGTGCGCTCAGCGGAGCGGTGCCGGGTGCCGGATTCCTCGGTGGGGAAGGTGGGGTCCGGCATGAGCTGCACGTTCGCGCGGCGAATGCGGGTGCCGTCAGTGGAAAGTATTACCGCGCCGTCCATTTTGCAGAGCTCCCGCAGCCTGGTGGGGGCGAAGGGAACATCGATCTCAAATCCGCCGTCGGAAATGGCTTCCACTTGCTCGTCGTATCCCAGCACAATCAGTGCGCCGGTGCGCCCACGCAGAATGCGTTCGAGGCCGTCGCGCAACCCGGTGCCGGGGGCGAGGCGTTCCAGGATGTCTCGAAGGGAGTAGCTAGTGGTTTCGGTCATGGGTTTTACCTTAGGTAAGAAATGGCGGTGGTGATGTCACTGGCGTATGTGACTTTAATACCAGGGACTGACACGCGGTCTCCATCCGGGACGATAGCGCGGGTGTAGCCTAACCTGGCTGCTTCTTGGAGACGTCGTTTGAGATTAGGGGCGCGACGTATTTCCCCAGCTAAGCCAACTTCTCCGATGGCAACCGTCTTCGGTGGAAGGGGAACTGATTTTAGCGCGGAGACCGCGGCGAGAGCGATGGCAAGGTCCGAGGCGGGTTCGCCGATCTTCATTCCGCCCACGGTTGCCACGTAGACGTCCTTGTCCGTGGTGTCGTAGCCGGCTTTCGCGGCGAGGACCGCCAACACCATGGGGACTCTGGTGGCATCGAGGCCGGTGACCGCGCGGCGTGGGTTCTTAGCAGGCGATTTCACAAGCAAAGCCTGAACCTCCGCAAGGATTGGGCGTACCCCGTCCATCGCCACGGTGACCGCCGTGCCGTCCGGTGTGGCTTCCCGGTGTGAGAGGAATAGCCCAGACGGGTCTGCCACCTCGTGGATGCCGTCGGATTGCTGTTCAAAGCAGCCGACCTCATCGGTTGCCCCAAAGCGGTTTTTAATGCCACGCAACATGCGCAGGGAAGAGTGGTGGTCACCTTCAAAGTTCAGTACTACGTCAACCAGGTGCTCCAGTACACGGGGACCGGCGACATTGCCGTCCTTGGTCACGTGGCCGACCAACAGCACTGGGATGCCTTTGGTCTTGGCGAGTGTGGTGAGCGCCGCCGTGACCGCGCGGGACTGGGCAACGCCTCCGGACACTCCTTCGACGCCGGGCGCAGACATCGTCTGGACGGAATCGACGATCAGTAGTGAAGGATTTAGCTGTTCTACATGCCCAAACACTACATCCAAATTCGATTCTGAGGCGAGGTAGAGCGAATCGAGCAATGCGCCGGTGCGTTCAGCGCGAAGCCGAACCTGGCCCGCGGACTCCTCGGCGGTGACATACAAGGCAGTGCGTCCCTGCCTGGCCCACCCGGCAGCCACTTCCAGCAGCAGGGTGGACTTGCCGACGCCAGGTTCACCTGCCAGGAGCACAACAGAACCAGGGATAATGCCAGTGCCCAAGACGCGGTCAAGCTCGCCGATACCAGTTGAGACGGCTTCGCTCTTGCTGGCGCTGATCTGACTGATAGGAAGAGCGGGTGACGTTGGGGTGAGGGAAGCGACGGGGACGCTGGTGCGGATGGGGGCTGCTGTTGTTTCTAGCTCTAGGGTCCCCCAAGATCCACATTCCGGGCATCTGCCCAGCCATTTGGGGCTGGAGTAGTTGCACGCGCTGCAGACATGAATGCTGCGTTCCTTCTTTGCCATGCCTAAAGATAGTAGACCAACCCCCAGACAAGAAAGAACATATGTTCGAATATGGGTGTAAAAAGAAACGGAGCCGCAGCTCCGAAACTTTAATGATTAGTGATTGTGGTTGTGGGAAGGCTCCACGCGGTTGTCCTTGCCATCTTCGTTGTGGTTGGTGGCAATGGCTGCGTTAACCTCGACCTCACCGTTATCAAACATGAAGGTGACTGGCTTCTGGCCACCGACAGCGAAGCCTGGGTTCTCCAGCTTGGTGTCAACGTAGGTGATGCACAGGTCGTCGTTCTTCTTCAGCAGCTCCAGGTTTTCCTTGGAGTCTGCGACGACGCTGCAGCCACGTTCGAAGGAAGGCTTCTCAGACAGGGTGACATCCTTGCCATCGACCTTGACGGACTTCAGATTGTGTGTCTGCATGGACGCATTGTCGTTGATGGCGGTGAACTTCAGTGCTGCGGACTGATCGTCGTTGACGATGATGGTGACGTCGCGGACCAGGACAGTTTTGTCTTCGGTAGCGGCGCCGGCACCGTCAACTGCTGCGACCTGGTCAGAGGTCTGGGAAATCTGGCCAGCGCTGCATGCGGAAAGTGCAACGACGGCTGCGCCAGCAACGGCAAAGAGTGCGCCACGGCGGGCAGTCTTCAGGATCATCACTTGGGTACGTCCTTCATCTGAGGCTTTTGGGCAAGATATTTGTCGAATAGCCAGTGTAGCCCGGCACAGGTCAAAGCACATACTTATTGGGGGCTTAACTGGCAGTTTCGGTCAAAATCACACCACAATGGTGGTAGTGGGCTCAGCAAAGCTGCAGGGTAGCTGCGTGGTAGAATGGCCAACACTGTAACAAGTTTCTTTTTTAAGAATGGGTGGATTGGGTATGGAATTCAAGGTCGGGGACACTGTCGTCTATCCGCACCATGGCGCGGCTCAGATTGAAGCGATTGAGCAGCGTGAACTCGGTGGCCAGATGATGGAATACCTGGTTTTGCAGATTCGCCAGTCTGACCTTGTCGTCCGGGTGCCCGCCAAGAACGCTGAGCTCGTTGGTGTTCGTGATGTGGTGGGTGAGGAAGGCCTGCAGAAGGTCTTCTCTGTGCTTCGGGAAACTGATGTGGAAGAAGCTGGCAACTGGTCGCGTCGTTACAAGGCGAACCAGGAGCGACTTGCTTCGGGCGACGTGAACAAGGTTGCTGAAGTGGTGCGTGACCTGTGGCGTCGCGACCAAGATCGCGGCCTTTCTGCTGGTGAGAAGCGCATGTTGGTGAAGGCGCGTCAGGTGCTAGTTGGTGAGCTGGCGCTCGCTGAGACCGTTGACGAGGCCAAGGCTGATGACATTCTGGCCCAGATGGATGCCGCGATTGAGCGTCACAAGGCGTCTGCTCCAGAGCCAGAAAAACCAGCACTCGAGGACGAAGATATTGACCTCGACGACCTCAACTTCGACGACGAGGACTAATCTTCGCAGCATGAGTCGCCGAGTTAGTGCCCTCATCGCCGCCGCGGGTAAAGGCACCCGCCTCGGCGCTCCGATTCCGAAGGCGTTTGTCACTCTGCGTGGCAAAACCCTTCTGGAACGCAGCATTCAGGCGATGATCAACTCCGGGGTCGTCGACGACATCATCGTCCTGGTCAGCCCCGATATGGAAGACTATGCCCGCGAACTGTTGGCGCGCCGTGGCATGCTCGACACCGAGGTGCCTGTGCGATTGGTACATGGCGGGGGAGAGCGCGCAGACAGCATCTGGTGCGGTTTGCAGGCGCTTAACGACGCCGGGGTGGTACTCATCCACGATGCCGCTCGCGCGCTCACCCCTCCCGGAATGATCGCTCGCGTTGCCCGCGAGGTACTCGCTGGCCACCACGCGGTGATTCCGGTGCTTCCCGTCGCTGACACTATTAAACGAGTTGATGGGGCAGTGGTCGTCGATACGCCAGACCGCTCCACGCTGCGCGCAGTTCAAACTCCGCAGGGCTTCGACCTGGCCACCCTCAAGGCAGTGAACGAAAAGTTTTTCGCGGGAAACAGCGATTTTATCCCGACCGATGACGCCAGCTTGATGGAATGGGCAGGCCACGCGGTACACACCGTGCAGGGCGACCCGATGGCGTTCAAGGTCACCACTCCGATGGACATGATTTTGGCGCAGGTCATTACTGATGACGCCGAACCAACAATTTTCGAGGTACCTAGTGAATAACATCATTCCCCGCGTCGGCATTGCCACGGACGCCCACCAGATCGAGGCCGGTAAAGAATGCTGGATCGCCTGCCTGCTGTTTGAAGGTCAGGATGGTTGTGAGGGACATTCGGATGGGGATGTGGTGGCGCACGTTGTGGTTGATGCGCTGCTGTCTGCCTCGGGGCTCGGCGATCTCGGGTCCTTCGTCGGTGTAGGCCGGCCCGAATACGACGGGGTATCGGGAGCTCAGCTGATCCGTGAGGTGCGCGAGCTGTTGGATAAGGAAGGCTTCATCGTAGGAAATGTGGCCGCGCAGTTGGTGGGGCAGACGCCGAAGATGGGGCCGCGTCGCAAAGAGGCAGAACAAGTCATGTCTGAACTGCTCGGCGCGCCAGTTTCCGTCTCCGCAACCACCACCGATCACATGGGCTTTACCGGGCGTGGGGAAGGTAGGGCTGCCATAGCTACCGCTGTGGTGTGGAAACGCTAAACTAAACACCGTGACTTTACGCATTTTTGACACCAACACCAGAACACTCCGTGACTTTGTCCCCGTCAAGGAAGGACACGCGTCTGTGTACTTGTGTGGTGCCACGGTGCAATCCATTCCACACATTGGTCACGTGCGCTCCGGCGTGGCCTTTGACGTGCTACGAAACTGGCTGGAAGCCAAGGGATACGACGTAGCCTTCGTTCGCAACGTCACCGATATTGATGACAAGATCCTCCGCAAGGCCGAAGAAAACGGTCGCCCATGGTGGGAATGGGCAGCAACCCACGAGCGCCACTTCCAATGGGCGTACGACCAGCTCGGCGTGCGGCCGCCAAGCATTGAACCACGCGCTACCGGCCACGTGACCGAGATGGTCGAATACATGCAGCGGATCATCGACAACGGCCATGGGTACGCCGCGGACGGAAACGTGTACGCCACCCCAGCAACGATCGAAGGCTACGGCCAGCTATCTGGCCAGAAGCTCGATGAGATGGACCAGGGCGAATCCGACGGCACGGGCAAGCGCGATCCGCGCGACTTCGCTATGTGGAAAGCCGCCAAGCCGGGCGAGCCGAGCTGGCCCACCCCGTGGGGACGCGGCCGACCTGGCTGGCACATTGAGTGCACCGCCATGGCCACGAAATACCTCGGAAGCACCTTCGACATTCACTGCGGTGGCCTGGACCTGCAGTTCCCGCACCACGAGAACGAGATTGCCCAGGCGCACGCCGCGGGCGATGGGTTCGCGAATTACTGGATGCACAACGGCTGGGTCACCATGTCCGGTGAGAAAATGTCCAAATCGCTGGGCAACGTGCTCTCCGTCCCGAACATCCTGGAGATCGTCCGCCCAGTTGAGCTGCGTTACTACCTGGGGTCCGCCCACTACCGCAGCATGCTGGAATACTCCGAGGCAGCACTCCTGGAGGCCGCCGCAGGCTACCGACGCATCGAATCCTTCCTGGAACGCGTCGGCAAGGTAGAAAAGACCACGTGGACTGACGCGTTCGCCGCCGCGATGGATGACGATATCTCCGTGCCGAAGGCCCTGGCCGAGATCCACAACACGGTCCGCGCAGCCAACTCGACTTCCGACAAGGAGGAGCAGATTAGGCTGGCCGGCCAGGTTCGTGCGATGATGGCAATCCTCGGTGTCGACCCGCAGTCGGAGCAGTGGTCGTCGACAAGCAGCAATGCGGGCAGCGACCACGCACTCGGCGTGCTTGTCGACGCAGAACTGCAACGTCGCAGCGAAGCCCGCGCCAACAAGGACTGGGCGACCGCCGACGAGGTGCGCGATCGCCTTGCCGCTGCCGGTATCGAAGTGACCGACACCCCCGACGGCCCACAGTGGTCATTGAAGTAAGGAACAACCATGGCTGGAAATGATCAACGTCGCGGCGCGGTTCGCAAGACCAACAAGAAGGGCGCAACGAAGGGCTCCGGCGGGAAAAACCGCCGCAGCCTGCGAGGCAAAGGCCCCACCCCGAAAGCTGAAAACCGCGAATACCACGCAAAATACAAAGCCAAAAAGGCAGCGGAACGACGCAACCAGGGGCGCCACGTAAAGGAACAAGACGAATTCGTGGTCGGCCGCAACCCAGTGGTGGAATGCCTGCACGCCAAAGTGCCCGCAACAGCGCTGTATGTGGCCGAGGGCACCTCAAACGACGACCGTCTTTCCGAAGCCGTCATGCTCGCGCACAAGCGTGGCATTCCGGTGATCGAAAAGGCACGTCATGAGATGGACCGCATGACCGGCAACATGCTGCACCAAGGCATCGGGCTTGTCATTGCGCCCTACAAGTATGCCGACGTCCACGACCTCATCGACCGCGTCCGCGAGTCCGGCGAACCAGGCATGATCGTGGTCCTCGACAACATCACCGACCCCCGCAACCTTGGTGCAGTCATCCGCTCGGTTGCCGCATTCGGTGGACACGGCGTGATCATCCCAGAACGACGCTCTGCCTCCGTCACCGCAGTCACCTGGCGCACCTCCGCTGGAACCGCGGCACGACTCCCAGTCGCGCGCGCAACCAACCTCGTCCGCACCCTCAAAGACCTGCAAAAATCCGGCTACCAAGTAGTCGGCCTCGATGCTGGGGGCGACCACACTCTCGATACCTACGACGGCACGGGTCCTGTGGTCATCGTCGTGGGATCCGAAGGTAAAGGGATCTCTCGCCTTGTCGGGGAAACCTGCGACACCATCATGTCCATTCCGATGGAAGGCTGGGTGGAATCCCTCAACGCGTCCGTCGCGGCAGGCGTCGTGCTCAGCGAATTCGCGCGTCAACGGAGGGCTTAAAAAGCGGGCGGTTCGAGGGCCTCGTTTTTGGCAAACGTCGAGACCTGGAATTCGTGCCTCGGGGGGCAAACGGGCAAGTAGCAGGTTTGCGGCAATTTTATTCACCTAGGCTCGAATTCCAGGTCTCGCATTCCCCGGCGCCCAACCCCAACCTATTGCGTGCAGCAGTTGTCGCGTGCGTGTGCGGCGCGCGCGTGTACTACGCGTCCTTGACGCCATCCGATTAAGCGGCAGACCAGGTAGATGGCGAAAGAAATTGAGGTGACGAACACGCTCACTGGGAGTCCAGGGGCGAGGGATAAGACGAGGCCTCCCACGGCTGCGGTTTCTGCGAAAATCAGGGACCAGACGACGGCCATGATGGGGTTGGAGGTGATTTGTACGGCTGCAGCGCCGGGGGTGATAAGCAGGGCCATCACAAGCAGCGCGCCCACGATTTGCACTGATTGAGCTGCCGTGAGACCCACCAGCACTGCGAAGAGGATTGCGACCCAACGTATGTTGATTCCTGAGGCTGCGGCGATTACAGGGTCTGCGGAGGCGAAGAGGAGTGGGCGCCAGAGGATCACTACGGTGAGGACTACGACGAGTACGACGCCGGTGAGCAGCCACAGGGAACTACCGGACACTCCCACGATTTGTCCGGTGAGCAGTGAGAATGCTGTGGATGATTTGCCGGGGTATAGGTGGATGAACAGCACGGATAAGCCCATGCCGAAGCTCATGACTACGCCGACGGCGCTGTCTTGTTGCGTCATACCGAGGAGGGCGAGGACGATGGCTGCGATGACGGATCCGACGACCGCACCGATTCCGACGTTGAGTCCGAAGAGCAAAGCAGCTGCCGCGCCCATGAGTGCGAGTTCCGAGGTGCCGTGTACTGAAAACGACATTTGGCGCAGCACGATGAGTGGGGCCATGATGCCGGAGACGATGCCGAGCAGCGCGGAGGCGATGAGGGCGGTCTGGACGAATTCGACGTTCAGGAGGGTGAGGGTTTCTTGGAGCACGGTTACACCACAATCAGTCGGCCGTCGATGTTGACCACATCAACGCGGGTTCGGTAGAGCTCGGAGAGGACGTCGGAGCGCATGACTTCGTGGACTTCGCCGATCATGTGTCCGTAAGGTGCCAGGTAGAGCACCCGGTTGACCACGTTGAGGATCGGGTTGATGCCATGGGTGACGAACAGGATGGCAGTGTCGTGGTCGCGGCGTCGCTTGTCCAGGCGCGCCACAGTACGCTGTTGCACGCCGGGGTCGAGGGAGAGCAGGGGTTCGTCGCAAAGCAGCAGCTTCGGGTCGTTGGCGAAGGCTTGCGCTTGCCGGACGAGTTGCTGCTGGCCACCGGACAGCTTCCCGACGCGCCGTTCTGCCAAATCCTCCGCACCTACCTCGCGGAGTAGGTTAAGCACGGCGCTTTTCGACGCCCGTCGCCCCCGAATCACACCGTGCGCCAGCGATAACCCCACGAGGTCTTTCGCGCGCATAGGCAGATCCATCGGGAACATGCGTTGTTGCGGGATGAATCCGATGTCGGGAGTGGCTTCAATGGTTCCTGCGGTGAGTTTTCGGGTCCCGAGGATGGCGTGGAGCATCGTGGATTTTCCGGCGCCATTTGGACCAAGAACCGCGATGAATTCGCCCGGCTCGACCTGCATGTTGAGGTCGTGCCAGAGCGGATCCACCGCGGCATTGTTGACCTGAAGGATCACGGTACTAGTGGTTGTGTCCGATGTGCTCGGTAGCCTTTTCGAAGTCAGAGATTGCCCGGTCGAACTCGGTGAAGAAGTTGGTGCCCTTTTCTGGGGTTTCGTTAACTTCAACCACCGGGATGTTCTTCGCCTCAGCAGCCTCGCGAATGCGGGTGGAGTATGGGGTCTTGGTTTGTGGGGTGTCCACAAGCAGCTGGACCTCGCCGCTGTTGACCATCTCGAGCATTGCGTTCAGCTCAGCAGCGGAAGGCTCTGCTTCGCTCAGCGTGGTAGCGCGGTAGTCAGCTGGGGTCACGTCAGTCATGTGCGTGTACGCCAGGATGTGGTCAGCGATCGGGTGGGTCTGGGCAACCTTAGCCTCTGGGAGGGCGTGGATACGAGAATCGAGCGCCTTGATCTTTTGCTTCGCGGCGTCCAGGTTGACCTTGACCTCAGGGTTCAGCTTCTGGATCTGCTTCGCCGTATCCTCAGCGACCTGCGTTAGTGCAGAAGTGTTGTACCAGACGTGCTCATTCTCCTCAGCACCTGCGGCGCCGTGGTTGTGGCCCTCGTGGCCATGATCGTGGCCTTCGTGGTCGTGAGCTTCCTCGGTGGCCATGGCTTCTGCGGTGCCGTGATCGTGACCCTCGTGGCCGTGATCGTGCCCCTCATGGCCATGATCGTGGTCGTGCTCAGTGAGCTCAAGTGCGTGGATGACCTTGCCCTTGTCTACTGCGGAGTAGAGCCAGGAGTCGTATCCGCCGCCACCTACGACGATGATGTCAGCTTTCTCGGCTTTCGCCATGTCCTTGGCGGTCGGTTCAAAGGAGTGTGGGTCCATGTCGTTGCCGGTGACGATCGCGGAGATTTCGACGCGATCGTCGTCAGTGACGGTGTCAACGACATCAGCCCATACCTGGGTGGATGCAACGATGGAGATCTTGTCGTTTTCGGTCTTGTTTTCGTCGGATGAGCAGGATGCCATGCCCAGTGCTGCACCGACGGCAGCGACGGTAGCGACGGCAGTCTTCAAGGTTTTAGGCACACTGAACTTCATGGTTATATAAAACGTTTATTGAATAAGTTTGTCAAATGGAAATGGCTGAAAATGATACGGAGTTTACCCTTATTTTCGCAGCTAGCGCCCGTATTTTAAGGGTTTAGGGAGTTGGGCTAAGGAGCACCCCCTAATAGTGATACTGTTTTCTCATGGCGAAACGGAAAACAACCAGGAGCACGTTGGCCTCGCTGGCAGCTGAGCTAGGGGTATCGCGCACTACCGTTTCCAACGCCTACAATCGGCCCGATCAGTTATCCTCCGCGCTGCGAGAACGAATTCTCGCTGCCGCTACGCAGAGGGGGTACCCCGGACCCAACCCCGCCGCTAGGTCGTTGCGAACCCGGAAGACCGGCACGATCGGGGTGCTGTTCACGGATCACTTGTCCTACGCCTTTGAAGATCTTGCCTCGGTGGATTTCTTGGCCGGGATGGCGGAGGCATCTCATGGTAGCCACACGTCGCTAACCCTCATCCCCGCTGGTCCTGGGGGCATGGTGGATCCCCAAGCCTTGGTCGGCCAAGCTGTTGTCGATGGCTTCGTGGTTTATTCGGTAGCGGCCGATGATCCGTATTTAGAAGCGGCGGTATCCCGGCATGTTCCGGTCGTGGTGGTGGATCAGCCTACAACCACGCAGCTGCCCTGGGTAGGAATTGACGACTATCACGCCATCGCCCCTGCGGCGGCAGCGTTGTTGGAAGCTGGGCACCGCGATATTGGGATTCTCTGCATTCGCCTGGACCGCACCCCCAACAATGGGCTCGTGGATCCGGAGAGGTTGGCGTCGGCAAGCTTGCATGTGCAGCAAGCGCGCGTGCAGGGGGCGCTGGCTGTGCTCGCCGACGGTGGCATTGACCCGCGCAGCGTCCCGATCGTGGAGCGACACATCAATGACCGCTCAAACAACATTGACGCTGCTCGTGAGCTGCTGGAAACGCACCCGCACCTCACTGCGGTGCTGTGTACGACTGACTCGATGGCGCTCGGGGTCCTGGAGCTGCGCCCAGACATATCGGTCACCGGTTTCGATGGCATCTGCACCGCACTCAGCCGCAACCTCGCCACGGTCATCCAGCCGAACCGCGAAAAGGGCATCACGGCTGGTCGCATGCTCGCCACGCTTATCGACGCCCACCTGAACGACACCCCCGTGGCCGCACCGCGGACCGTCTTGCCTACCAGCTACAACCCAGGGGCTACCGTGCGGCGCATCTGAAGTAGTTCACTAAGAACCGCTTCCACCTCGGCCAGGCCCGCGACTCGTACATGCGCGCAGGTCTCCCCATCGCCCACCCTAATTCCCAGGTCATTGGGGCCAAGCGCCCGCATCCCGTTTTCGTCGGTGACATCGTCGCCAAGGAACACCACCGAATCAGCCTGGTAGGCCTCGCGAGCCTGGGCAATCCAGGTTCCCTTCGTTACGTCGAGGACGGAAAACTCCTCAATGCACTTGCCCTGCGTGAGATGAATCCCTTCCCGTACGAGCGCGCGGGCTGCGCTGACCAGCTCTTCGTGAAGCTCAGGGGCCACCATCCGGTAATGCAGGACCCGGTGAACCGGCTTGTGTTCAATGAATGCCCCCTCCACGTCGGCCACGAGTCCCTCTAATTCGGTTGTGATGTGCTCGAGGAGTGCCTGTTGGGCGTCAGTAAGCGTGAGGCCCTCAGCGCCGTGACTGCCCACCAGCCGGACGCTGCCCACATCGCCGGCCACCTCCGCCAGTCCCGCGAGATGCCGCCCGGAAAGGATGACCGAGTGCGTGTTCGGCAGCCCATCCAATTCCCGAAGTGCAGCAATAGCAGCATGGTTGACCGGCACCTTTGAGGCGTCAGTAGCGAACCCGGCCAGTGTCCCATCAAAATCGGACACCACCAGGAGGGTATGTGCCGAGGCGACACGGCTCAGGGCAGAAGTGATATCAGTGGGCGAAGCGAAATCCATACCCACAAATCTAGTGCGAAGAGACCAATCGGACACCTGGTGGATCCAACTCGCCGACCTTAGTCAGCACCATCTCATCCTCGGAGCGCCTGACCTTGAAGTCTCCCTGCAGAATTGTGGTCAGTTCCTGGTGATAGAACTGCTGCGGACCCACGCAGTCTGCGGCGTCAAACTGCATGTCCCTAAACTGTGCGCGTTCTGGCTCATCGACAGACGGGGAGAATTGCACCATCCCCTGGAACTGACTGCAGCCAGTGTTGCCCGTCACCGTGGAATTACCGAACACCATGAACGCCGGGTTCGGAGGCTCCGAGGGGGTCTCCGGATTGATATAGATGTTCGTGATCTGCCACGTGGTGGACATCGGCGTCTCCGATGTAGCACAACCCGTGACGGTAGCTGCACACAACAATGCCGCGGAAGCTAGTAGCGCACGGTTCATCGTTTCGCCTCCAAAGACCGCAGGAAACTCGATGCCCACAAATGCACATCGTGCTCCATCACCTGGTCGTGAAGATGTTCCATTCGGCTGCGTGCTTCTGGCGCGCCGGTGGAAACGTCATTAACGGCGGTCAGGAGCTGGCGTTTAATGGATTCGATGTCGTACGGGTTGGTGAGGTAGGCGTCGGTAAGCTCGACTGCGGCGCCGGCGAACTCACTGAGCACCAGCGCGCCGTCGTCCTCGTGGCACGCCACATACTCCTTCGCCACCAGATTCATGCCGTCCTTGAACGGGGTGACCAGCATGACATCCGCTGCCGCGTAGTACCCCATCAGCACGTCCTTAGGGACGCTGCGGTGAATATAGTGCACCACCGGGGCACCCACTTCGCCATAAAGCCCATTGATGCGGCCCACGGCAGCTTCGACCTCGGTGCGGGTCTTTTTGTAATGTTCGATACGCTCCCGCGAAGGCGTCGCGATCTGCACAAACACCACGTCCTGCGGCTGGACCGCGTCACTGGCGAGCAACTCCTCAAACGCCATCAGACGCTGCAAAATGCCCTTGGTGTAGTCCAACCGATCCACGCCCAAAATCAGCGTCTTATCGCCGAGCAGCTCCCGCAGGTTAGTCGGCTGCTTGGCCATCGCGGCCACCGTGCGGGAATCAATGGAAATAGGGAAGGCCGCCACCCCGACCGTGCGACCATCCGGCGCCTGCACCGTAGCGGTCACTTCGCGTATCGACGCCGTCCCCGCAATCTCCAGCGCATCAGGCTGCCCGATGTGAGAACCTGCCGTCCCGGCAATCTGGCGAGAAAGCGCCAGGAAATTCTCTGCATTAGCAATGCTGTGGAACCCAATGAGATCCGCACCTAGCAGGCCACGCATGATCTCCTCACGCCACGGCAACTGGCGGAACAGTTCCGCGCCGGGGAAAGGAATGTGGAGGAAAAACCCGATGGTGAGATCGGGACGGATCTGTCGCAGAATTCCCGGGACCAACTGCAGCTGGTAATCCTGGACCCACACTGTGGCACCCTGGTCGGCGACGGTGCTGACAGCCTCAGCGAATTTCAGATTAACCTCGCGATACGTCTCCCACCAGGTGCGATGAAACTCTGGTGGCACAATGAGGTCGTGGTAGAGGGGCCACAGCGTGGCGTTAGAAAACCCTTCGTAGAACTCTTCGTAGTCCTGTTGGGTGAGCTGAACCGGATGGAGCAAGATGCCATCATCCGTGTGGAAAGGCTCCGGGCATTGGTCCGGAACGCCCGGCCAACCTACCCAGCAGCCCTGCTGCTCGGCGAGCACCGGGCTCAGCGCGGTGACCAGGCCACCGGGGCTGGGCTGCCAGTTGCCCTCGCTATCAAGATCAACTGGGAGCCGATTAGCGACGACAACAAAGCTGTTTCCACTCATAAAGAATCTTAGGCCTTCTTGGTGGCTTTCTTAGTCGCCTTCTTCGTAGCCTTCTTGGTGGCTTTCTTAGTCGCCTTCTTTGTGGCTTTCTTCGTGGCCTTCTTGGCAGCCTTGGTGGTTGCCTTCTTACGCGTGCGCTTCGTGGCCTTCTTCGGAGCAGCTTCTTCGAACTCGGCAGCGACCTTCCGGTGGATGAGACCCTCAGGCTCAACGCCCAACATGCAGGCCAGCGTCACGGCATCCAGGAAATCAGTAGCGTACGTTGCTACGATGCGCCGAGCGGCGAGAGCCGTCTCCTCCTCAAGCGCAACCATAGAGTCAGTGGCAGCGGAGCGGGTGTCAGTCACCTTGGGTGGCAAGGATCCTCCTGAAAATCAAAGCTATCTGGACACGTAGACACCCCATTCTACGCTAATCCTCAATTCAATGGCGGGGTGGGCTTGTGAAAGAAGCGCCTACGGGCCCGGAACGCACGGTAAGGGTTGAACGTCGGTGGCCTGCGGAGCTTCCGGGCAATCCATTCACCCAACACCACACCCGCGCCCAGGGACGTTGCGATAGCCAAGGCAAGGGCCATGTTGGTAAAGCCCGTAAGCAGCTGCTCGTTCAAAACGGCATACATGCCGCGATAGATCGCTAATCCGGGCAGCAACGGGGTAATGCCAGACACCGAAACGATCAAAGGGGGAATCAGGTGTCGGCGGGCGAGCAAGCCACCGGCGAGGCCGATGATGGTGGAGGAGATCCCGATGCCCACCACGGGTCCCACCCCGTTTGGGAGGAGGAGGAAGTAATACACCGAGGAGCCTGCTGCCGCGGTGAGTCCTGCGATCCACATCGATTTCCACTCAACGTAGCAAGCCACCGCAAAAGCAGCGGAGGCCACCGCGCCTGAAATGACCTTGACAGTGGCGGACGCAAAATTGGGGGGTGCGTTGGTTTCGATCGGTGGCAGATGAATGCCGAGTGCGGCGGAGACCTGAATGCCGATGGCGACGCCCGCCACAATACCGCCGGTGACCAGCATCGTTTCAAAGAAGCGGGCGCTCGCTGTCACCGGGGCGCCGGTAATGCCATCCTGCAAGGCCTGCACCAGAGTAAGGCCTGCCAGCATTACGACGATCCCAGAAGCAATGATCTGCGAGGGAGCCAAGCTGAATCCCTGATTAACTGCGATGATGTAAGCCACTGCGGCCGGCACGGTGGCCACGAACCCGCCATAAATGTTTTGGAAGAACGGCGGCAAGTTCTGCTTGTCCAACAGCTCGCTTCCGAGCATGATGATCGCAGCAGAGATCGACGAGATCGCCGCCACTAGAAAACCACCGCCCAGCAGTACAGCGACGGCGGCTGCCATCACTGCCCACCCCAACGTGAATCGGAGCAAGCGTGCCTCGGGTTTCGCGCTGAGGATCTGATCCAGGATCTTTTCCGCCATATCGGGCGAGGTAGCACCGGCCTGAATCGAACGGATCAACCGGTCAACTTCGGCGAGTTGTCCGAAGTTGGTGCCCAACCGGTTGACCACGCGGAACACACTCACTGGGGTTTTGAATGTTCCCATGTGGGTGAACAGCGTGATTGTGTTCATCGTGATGTCCACGTGCGTGTAATGCAGGCCGTATGCGCTGGTCACCGCATGGATTTGGGCCTTGGTATCGTTGTTGCCGGTGCCGGAGGAGAGCAGGATGTCTCCGATTCTGGCGGCGATGTGCATCACGCCAGCCACCTGGCCCGGGTCGGTCAAATCAATGGGGGCCAGTGGGGAAGGGGGTGGAGCTGCTTTAGCAGCGTCAATCGTTGCGATGCGGCCGTGGCCTCGGAAGAAACTAAACAACGGCTCCACCTTTCCTTTTCGACCACGGACTTTACCTTTTTGTCGCCCATCGCGCATCCGGCCTTTGTTGCAGATGGGTCTATCAGGTAGCATGACTTTTCGTGTCAATGACACGTGCTGGAGTGGCGCAATCGGTAGCGCAACGCACTTGTAATGCGTAGGTTGCGAGTTCAAGTCTCGTCTCCAGCTCAAAACATGCAGGTCAGGACGCTATATGGCCACCTTGAAATGGGGTTAACTGTTCAAGGTGTCCATAAAGTGTCCACAAAATGAAAGCTAAACTACCTGTAGATTTGCTTACTTTGGGTGGTAAAATACCCCTTGCCGGGTCACGTCGCTGTTTCCCGGTCGATAACTCCATAAAGCCCCGCCCCCTCCATTCCACCGTGGAGCGCGTGGCGGGGCGGTCGTTTAGGCCGGTGACCTAGCTTGTCTTGTCCGATCAGATTTTTCTGGTCGAAGTCCTGGCCTGCGGTGAAGCCATATTCAGCCATGGAAGCGTCGCGCTGTATGCCGTTTTAAGGCGTTGAAGCTACACGGTCGGTACCAATACACCCTCAATTGCTTAAACAGACACGCAGGGCCGGCCCATAACCGCAGGTCAGAGGGTGTTTTTGCATAATCGTTTGACCGTGCTGGATACAATGATTTCTAAAAGGTGATGACCATGCAACTAAACATTTCCCCGCTTGTGCAGCGGTTCTTGGACGGCACCGCTACCGCAAGTGAAGTGGCCGAGGCTATCGCAACGGAACGGCTTACGGTTAGCCCTAAGCCAACCGACTACTACGAGCTTGAAGAGTGGGACGGTTACCCGTTCGGCACGCAGGCCGACCTTGACAATTTAGAGGCGTACGGCGTGCTTTCTTATGCGGAGATTAAGCCCATTCTGATGGAAGCCGGGCGCATAATCAGACAACGAAAAGCAGCAGCGGAATAGCCCGCCTAGCCGCTGCGTTGGCGGTTAGTTCGCCACTAACAACCCGCTCGGCAATGCCGGGGTGATCGCGCTTAAGGCGAGAAAGAATCGACGTAGCAGTAGCGTTGCCCGTGCCATTAATGGAAGTGGCACTTTCTTTTTCCTTAGTTGGTCTGCCCACCTTGTTTGCCGGTGCGACCTCGGACTTAAGCGCATGGTCAACCAACTTGGCAGTGACCCGGCAGTAGCGCCGGGCTTAGTCTGCCTTTACGTGCAGGTATCGGGCGTAGGCAAGGGCTGAAACAGCGCCCAAAAGAATTGGCATGGTGGACTTATCTGGGGTGTAGTACAGGCACCCGCCCAAGAAAATAAGCGCTGCGACAAAAGCAATGTTCCTCATGGTTACCCCTCAAAAATTTGTAGCCTATGCAGTTGATCTTACAGCCGTGTCACTTACCCTCAGCAACCACCACAGCCGCGTTATACAGCAGTTCGGCGACTGTAGCCCCCGTGACTTCGTGCCCATCGACCAGGGCGATTAGGTGCCCGTCACGCTGTACCACGTATTGGCCACGGTTAAGGACACACTTCACGTCCCACGACAGCTCCCACTCGCCACGGGGCACGTGAGCAAACGTCATTTTGTTGGCCTTTAGCCAGAACCCGCCCATCGTGCCGGTGACCTCGCTACGGTCGAAATCAAACACCAACCGCCCGTTGCTCGGGTCATACGGGGTGTTCTCGTAACTAGCACGCGCCACCCGCGCCACGTCCTGCAACACCTCATGCTCCATCGAGCCACCAGCCGGGCTAATCTTGGTCATTCTCACCACGCCCCGCGTCGGGGTCTTGCTCGAAAAGTTTTTGCAGACCCTCCATCATGCCCGTGAGCATGGACTTAGCATGGGAAACGCCAGAATCGTTAACGTCGTCCAGTACCTTGCCAACCGTGGTCATTGTGGCGTTGACCGCTCGGTACGCGTCGGCCTGTTCCTTTAGTGGTGGCTCGTCTAGCAATACGACCTCCACACCCTCCCCGGTGTTGACGGGTAGCTGATACTCGCCCCATGCACGATCACGCAAAAGCTGCACGTCATTCAGTAAATCCTCGGCAAGCTGCAAGCGTCGCTGATTAGCCCTGAGCTTTACCGTTTCCGTTGCCTCCGCTGTGACAGCTTTCCACGTATCAATCCCGGCTTCGCGCAGATACTTCGCTGCCGTCGTGGGGGAGCACCCAACAGACTTAGCGACCTGACGGACACTTTCACACTCCCGATACAGCGCCACCATTCCCGCTATTTCCGTCTCCGAATACCGCTTAGGCTTACTCACTACGATCACCACCCGCGCACGCGCGTACAGGCCATGTGGACGTAGATTTAAGTGTCATCATCGTTGCCCCTACATGCATGAGAGCGGCTATTTTTTGGGCGCGTTGTTCCATTGCTTCGGCTAGGTAGCGCTGTGCTTTGAATGTTGTGCCGGGTGTGTCTAGTTGTGCCCGGAGTTGGGCTATTTCGTCTAGTAGGTTTCCGGCCTGTTGCATGCGTTCGGAGGTTGGTGTTGCGGCGTGGCGGGCTAGTACGTCCTGGACGGTGCTGGGGGCTAGTCCTAGTGCCCCGGCCACTTGTCGGCGGGTGTGCCCCTCGCCGGTCAACCTCAGTATTTCGCTAATAATTTCGGGTGGTGTTTGCTTCGGCATGGTGGTTATCGTCTCCTAAGTGTGTTGTTTTCCTACTGGTAGTAGGTGGTTTCATGTCGCTACTATTCCGTCACTGTGACTTTTAGGTTACCATTAACACGAACGTTCGGAAACTATGAGAGTAAAGGATTAGTTATGACACTG
Organism: Corynebacterium sp. NPDC104732; assembly: GCF_055583565.1. Lineage (NCBI taxonomy): Bacteria > Bacillati > Actinomycetota > Actinomycetes > Mycobacteriales > Corynebacteriaceae > Corynebacterium > Corynebacterium sp. NPDC104732. Next base: position 35,419 of record NZ_JBVJNS010000014.1, on the reverse strand, counting down.
AAACCAGGTCCATTTTTCGAGGAAGATTTACGTGAGTGGCTGGACTCGTGGAAGTCGTCGGTGAATATCAGCCCGGAGCGAATCAACCTAGACATGCTCACCCGTGATCTGTTGGCGCACACAGACCCGTCGCTTGGTGCGGAGCCGGAGCGGGAAATAATCATTGATTCGCGTGACACTGCGCTCGGAGAGCTGACTACTGAAACCCGCGTGATTGAGGGTGACATACCGGAAGCCGCGTTCGCTGCCGTAATGCGCCATGTTCCTGATCGTCGCGTGGTGGTCAAGGCACTACCGGCGTATTTCAAGGCGGTGGCGCGTGGTGTCCGGCTGTGTCGATACGCTGATTTTGAGGACTACCACCCACAAGGGCTAATCGTTCCGGTGGAGCGTAGGCGGTCAATGCACACACGTCTAAGGTTCCCGGAGTGGCAAGAGATCATTTTCGAGTTTGTAAACCGTATTGACCGGGAAGCTAAGGTCGGGCATTACCGCTTTACCGCGCCTGATTTTGACGTGGAAGCGTGGGCGGTCGCCGTGTTCAACGAGTGCGGCAGGCTGCCGGTGGACTCCACCAATTTTTGGAAGCAGGTTTCCGGTGCAATTGACCTGTGGGGGCTGCTGGAAGATCACGCGCTGAATGACGCGGCATTGAACGAGCTGCGCCGTCGCAATAAGCGGGCGGGCGGGGTGAGCGACGAAATGGCCGACCTTGGGTGGGGCGACGATAACGAGCTGGGCGGCTTGAGTGGTGGGCATTTCCCGGGCTGGCAACCGCAACGCTAACGGTCACGTTGTGCCCCTGCTACTTCGGTAGTGGGGGTTTTCTTTGTCTGAGATAACGGTAAGTGTCCGAGATAATCGGGGCATTGTCCGCGTTTTGACTCTATTCGGTTAAAGGTGCTGGTCATGCCTGGTTTATGCAATCAATGCATACATGCCTCAATTTGACATAAGATACATTATCGGCCAATGCATTATGCGTATTGCTGCATTGTTGACTCAAAAACTGCCCACCACCTGCAATAATGACTGCATAAAATCAATGCGCCTATATAGTTGTTAACGCCTTAAAATAACCCTAGAATAAGTCATATGAGCATTGAAGATAAACGACGGGCACCCGAACCAAAATGGCTACTAGCCATAACAACCGACAGTCGCCACCAGATCGCACAACGCACCGGCGAAACACAATCCAAGATCACTAGACAGCTTAGCGGTGCCAGCCCCTTAACCGCTGACTTAATCATCGAGATAGCCCGCGCCTACAACGCTGACCCAGTGCGGGCGCTCCACATGGCCGGGAAACTCACCAACGCGGAAATGCGCCGATACCAGGGCGGGGCAGACTCACTAGGTGCAGCGACCAATAAAATGTTGCTGCAAGAGCTTCTACGCCGTGAACCCACAACGGACTAACACAACAAACGCCCCTACCACGGTCGATGGTGGGGGCTATTTTGTGCCTTTGACCTGGGGTGTTGCGTGGAAGTGGCTGTAATACGCTCCCACTCTATTCTGATTTGGGTTCATGTCGATTCCCGCGTGTGCCCTAACCTCGGACAACAGGGGGTCTAAACCCGTTGCTAGACCGGGTAGCGCCCCACGTTTACCCCACGGTTACGGGACGTGTTGAGCGCGTCGAGGTCTGCCTGTGGCATGACGGTGGCGCGGGGTTTCGGTTCCCGTGACGCTGGATATGTCTTTCCGTCCGGAGCTTGCCGTTCTTCGAGGTGGTCAATTTGACCACCTGCCTCCATCTCGTCGCGTACTGCATTTACGGTGTTATGGCTTGCTCCGGTTCGTCTGGCGTGTGCCCGGTTGGATAGTTGTGGGTCTGCTTTAAGTGATTCCGCGATCAGGGCGCGACAAGCATTGCGGTATTATCATTCATGATTCAAAGCTCCTAACTTTGAGTCCGTGCCCCCGGATATTTGCGGTATCGCGGGGGCTTACTGTTGCTTGCAGCGCCGGGGCAGTGTCCTAGGTGTCCTAGGTGTCCTACCCAGGTCAGGGCATGTTTTTAGGTGTCCTAGTAGGTGTCCTAAAGTGTCCTAGGTGTCCTGGCCGTGGTGGCGCAAAGTGTCCTGTAGGACACCCATAGGACACGGGGTAGGACACTTCAAAACCGCCCGTGACCTGCACAGGACAGTTAGGACACGTAGGACACCCCCTCGGTAGTACACACGGACTCAAAATTGTTGCCTAACCGTAGCGCGTCCGTGTGCCCATCGTCGTTCGGAACGACAATCACAGCGCCCGCCCTAATGAGCTGCTGCAATGCTTCGGACATAGAATCTCGCTCACGGTAGGGGCGTGCCTGCAACAGTGGCGACCACTTGACCGCTCCCTCACTAGCGGGGTCGGCAAGCGCTTCCAAGATACGGACACGATTACGCTTAACCCGGTTTTCATGGACGCGGGATTGTGCCAACTCCTGGTTTTCAAGGCGTTTTGTCTGCGCTTCCACGTCCTTACCCTCAAGGTGCTTTTGGCAGTTTCTGCGTACCGCGTCGCTGTAGTCCATGAGTGCCCCGGCACGGTACCAGTCCCCAAGGTCAACGACGTTGCGAGACGCAAGCAACGCCAATCCAGCGGCGACTTTAAGCCGGGTTTGGTGGCGGTGCCCATCATTGTTGCCCTGTGGCCCATAAGTCAGCGTTTCCCGGCCTGCTTTAACCGTTGCGGTGATGATAGAACGATGAAACCTAACCCCAACCTCCTGTATGTCATCGGGCAAGATAACCGGGTGCAGCTCGGTAATGTTCCGGCTGTAATCAATCTCTACGGCCTTGGTAATCAGCGTTGGGTTTATCGGTTCCACCCACACGAACCTGTGGGCTAGACCGTCGTCCTCACCATCGAGTAGTGCCCCGGCTTTATCCGGTTGCGTCGATACCCATAGCCCGGCGGTGTAGCTGTTTGCTGGTAGTGATGAAGCTTCCTTTTTCGTGGTGAACCCAATGGCGTTACCGCTGTACAGCGCGAGCACAGTAGCCCGCAATGTTGCGCCAGGGCGTTTCATAAGCTCGTTGAACCCGCCAACTTCACTGGTGCCGAATATCGCGGGTTTACCTCCTTTAAGGGCTTCTACAATGCCCTCTCCGGTGCCGATCGGTAGGCGTTGTGGCTTGACTTCGTGGCTACCGTGAAACACTTTGAGGGCAAGGGAAGTCCTGTAGGAATGGCGATCTTTCCCGGAGCCTGGTTGTCCAACCACTGCGGTTAGTTGGTTGAGTGAACCTGGCCCAAGTCCAGCGTTAAACGTCGTGCCTGCTGGCACAGACGCGCATACCTGCATGACAGCAAGGACGGCTACCGCTACTGGGGCGAGACTGTTGTAGTCGGCAAAGTCCTTTACTCGCGTGAGCGCTTCGCCCGGCTCGTACATTTCGCCGTTGACTTCGACGGTGCCGAATACGTCGGCGTGTAGCTGCTCCCATTGCTGGACGCTGTAGACGCTATCCGGCTTACGGGTCGATAGGGCTGTGACTGTTGCAGCTCCCATTTACGCCACCCCTTGAGCTTCTACGGCCCGTAGGTTGCGGGATTGCAGGGCGCTTAGCTGCACGCGTGCCCGGCGTAGACGATCTACCCGGTGCTTTATTGCAAGGTCGATATCGTCGATGGTGTACCCGTCAAAGTCGCACGAATCGCCGAAAGTGTCGCGGAATAGGCCACGGTATCGGGACTCTGCGAGGATAACCACCATCTTTTTGAATTGCTCCCACACAGCAGGTTTGAACCTGTCGCCTGGGAAAGCAGCGTCATTCCAGCGGTGGCGGAAAGAATCATTGGCAAATTCGCCCTTGCCTGCAAGGTGCCCGTTTACAAGGACTTCTTGGACAAAGGCGGTGGTGTCTCCGGTGTTATGCGTTTCGGTTGCTACGTCAATTATTGCCCGCCAGATTTTGCCGTCATGCGTGCTATGGAACATGTCGGCGGTAATGAGTGGGGCGAGGTCTAGAAGCCGGTCTATGGGCTGGTGTAGTGCGTTTCGTAGCACGGCTAGGCCGGTGTCACTGTATTGGTGCTCGGCTAGTTGGCCGTCGTTGGTGGTGAAGTTGTCAGCTTTGGTGTCGGCCTGGTTCGGTAGGTTCGCTGGGTGTTCGATCATGTCGGGGTTCTTCCCTCCAGTATTCAATTTTTGGTTGTTTTCGGGGGAAGATTCATAGCCCCACGCGGGGGTGGTTGCAGGCTGGTCGTGGTTGCCTACCTGCTGATCCTCAAGGTAAGATGGGGTTGATCCCATAATTTATCCTCCCAAGGAAAATTGATTGCCTGCCACGATCTTCCCCAAGGCGTAAACAGGCAATGTCGGGGTGTTGATTGGTTGTGATTCGGCCTTGCTGGTTGTGGTTTCCGGCGGGGTCGATTCTCTTTTTCTACGCAATCGCCAGGGCTTCGAGGTCAAGCCCGGCCATGAGGCTGTTGCACTTGTCACGCACCTGTAGAAGCTGCTCAAACGTCGCTTCCTCAAGCGGAATAGTCACGGTGCCGTGGATAGATTCAAAGGTGATTGTTGCGGTGGTCATGTTCGGGTTCTCCTATGCGGTGGTGGGGTGTGCTGCTAGTTGTGCGAGTAGGCGGGCGGCTCCTGAATCAGTGCCGGTGTTGCGTAGTGCCTGCTGCAAGCTGTGGGGCGGTGGAACGTCGTCGTCGTATGCCGGGGCGCATGGTGGCTCCTGCAACGCGCGGGACTCAAAATCGGCGTAGTTCGCCATTTAAGCGGCCTCCTGTGGGAGTTCATCGAGTCCAAGCAGCTCTAGCAATGCCTTAGTTGGAACGACGACGCGCCCGCCGATTCGGATTGTTGGCACTGGGAACGTGTCGTTCTTGATTGCTCGGTATGCGGAACTCCTGGAAATTCCAAGCATTTCCGCCGCGTCCATGAGTGTGATTGCGGGCGGTGTTTTCGTGCCCGGTAATGAAATAGTCATTTCTGCTCCTATTTGAAACTTGTGAAGCAATTCAGTGCTTCTATCCCAAACAGTATCGTTAGTTGCAGATTGTGTCAAGAAATGCGTTAGTATGTATCTATGTCAAACACGGTGGACGCTGAAAATACCGACTGGAGAAAACTCCCACGCGGAAACGAGCAAGCAAAGCAATGGGCAATTGAGCGGGCAAAAGTATTCGGTGAAGCCGTAGCACTGTACCGAAATCGTGCCGGGCTAACTGCCGTCGAACTGTCCAACCGGACAAAAGAAATCGGCTACCCAATAACCCGAAGCTCAATCGCACGAATCGAAAACAACCTACGAAGCGGCAAAGTAGACCTCGCGGAAATCGTCGCACTAGCAGCAGCGCTAGAAGTGTCACCCGCTGACCTGATCTACCCAGGGCGAAACAACGCCGGGCACGCCGTCACACCACGCGCCGAATTGACCGCCTACTCAGCCCAACAATGGTTTGTGGCCGGAGCTGATTACAACGCTTTCAGTTACGGGGCAAAAGCTCCCCGCGTAGACGTATCTAGCCAGCTAACAGCAGCGATCAAAAACCTAACGGCGTTCGCTGATTCGTTCACCATGCAGCACGAAGATGAGAGCTTTGAAATGACGGAAAGTTACGCCAGGGACTCCCTCGCTGTCTACGACGAACTAGCGGACAAAGTGCGGAACCTTGGCGGTGTCGTCAATGAGCCGTGGGCAATCCACCAATTAAGGCAAGGGCTACCCAATGGCGAAAGGTAGGCCAGTACAGCCATTAGGCACCTACGGCACGATCAAATGCACACCACAACCGAACGGCAAGGTAGTAGCAGCAACCCGGCTCCGGCTCGAAAACGGCCAATACAAAAAAGTCCGTGCTACCGGCAAATCTGAAAACGACGCGGAAAACAACCTCAAGACAAAGATCATCGAGATACTAAAGGCAGGTGAAACCCTTGACGTACATACCAACAGCACACTTGCCGAACTTATTGAGTTCTGGGAAAACAGCCCCCGCGACCTCGCCCCTAAATCAATCGCCACCTACGCGAAAGTAGTTCGGCTGCACATTAAACCAAAGATCGGCGCTCTACGCCTACGTGAAGTCACTACCGCCAGGCTCCAGGCGTTCCTAAACAGTCTGCCAGCTGGTACAGCGAAAACCGCCCGCGCTGTCCTCGGAAACGCAATCGGTGAAGCTGTCAGACTCGGGGCAATGAACACAAACCCCGTCCGGGACACGAAACTACCGAAGCGGAAGAAGAAAGAAGTCAACGCGCTAACCGACGCGGAAATGGACGAAATGCGAGCCGTGGTCAAGGAGTGGGTAGGGGGCAACAGGTTCGGCCCTCCACGCGGTGAGTTGCTGGTAGAAGTCCTTGACCTGCTGCGTGGAAGCGGTTTACGAATCGGGGAAGCCCTGGGGCTACGGTGGCAGGACGTAGACCTAGAGAATGGGATTATTTCGGTCTATGGCACAACCGACGATAAGGGCGGCAGGCAGGACTACCCGAAAACTGCATTGTCCCGTCGTCGTATCCCGGTAGCCCCTGTTGCGGTGGAAGCGCTAAAGAGACAGGCAAAGAAGCCGTATCACGACGTAATGGGTGACATCGTTTTCCCTACGAGCACCGGCAAGTTTTGGACTGTCCAGAATTTCGAGACACGACTACGTGACGCGCGTGGGGAGCTGAAAATTAAGCCACACGACTACCGGAAAACGGTGTCAACACGTATCGAAGCGAAGTACGGTCTATTGGCTGCGAGTCGCTACCTCGGCCACTCAAACACGTTGGTCACTCAGCAGGCGTACCTTGCTGTCCCGGAGGTTCAACCCGATTATGCCGACGCGTTCAGCTAAACGATTTTATGGACACCTAGTGTCCATTTAGTGTCCATTTAATGCTGGGAAACATGAGAATTGGTGAAAATGATGAAACATGACCCTGCTGGTAGGGGCGATTTTGTGGGAACCGTGAAACGCAATGGGAACACTCAAACTGTAATTGAGGAAAGCGTAGGTTGCGAGTTCAAGTCTCGTCTCCAGCTCATGGAGATTAGGCAGGCTCTGGACACTGACGCCGCTGAACTAGCGAGGATCTTCAATCACACGATTGAGACCTCCACAGCGTCGTGGTGGACAGAGCCTGTTTCTGTATCGCAGCGTGAGGAATGGCTGGACACCCACGTTGCCTTCGTGGCGGTTGAAGGTGGGGAGATCCTCGGGTTTGCCGGGTTTGCCCAGTGGCAGGAAAATTCGGGGTTCCGCTACACCGCGGAGGATTCGATTTTCCTCGATCCCAAGGCTGTCGGGCGGGGGATTGGGTCCGAGTTGCTGCGGACGGTGATCGCTGAAGCTCGTGCAAGGGGTTTTCGGAAGATGGTCGCGGCTATTGATTCACAGAATGAGCCTTCCATCGCGCTGCACACCAAGTTCGGATTTGAGCAGGTAGGGCTGCTGCCGGCCGTGGGGCGGAAGTGGGAACAGGATCTTGATCTTACGTTGTGGCTCCTCGCGCTTTAGCTGCGAAGGTGGCGATATCAACAACATGGTACCACACTGGACGGCAGAGACAGCCGATAACAGGAAGGTACGAAACGATGGCTACAACATTCGCCGCACAGATCGTCAAAGCCCTGGAGAGCTACGGCGTTCAACGCATCTTCGGCCTGGTAGGTGACAGCCTCAATCCGATCTCAGATGCGGTTCGAGATTCCAGTATCGAATGGGTCCATGTCCGGAACGAGGAAGCCGCAGCCTTCGCTGCCGGGGCAGAATCTTTGGTCACCGGCAAACTCGCAGTGTGTGCCGCCTCCTGTGGGCCAGGAAATACCCACCTGATCCAGGGGCTCTACGATTCCCACCGCAATGGCGCGAAGGTGCTTGCCCTCGCCAGCCACATCCCCAGCCCGCAGATCGGCTCCCAGTTCTTCCAGGAAACCCATCCGGAGCAGGTTTTTGCCGAATGTTCGGGCTACTGCGAGATGGTGAACTCGCCCGAGCAAGGAGCCCGCATTCTGCACCACGCGGTGCAATCCACCATGGGCGGTGGCGGGGTGTCCGTCCTGGTCCTGCCCGGCGACATCTCCATGCAAGAGGCCACCGATGAGACGTTTTTGGCCTCAACTATTGCCGTCGAAAAGCCGGTGAGCTATCCGCACCCAACGCAGGCCGCCGCGCTTGTCGACGCCATCAACTCCGCCGACACCGTCACCCTATTTTGTGGCGCGGGGTGCCGCGACGCCCGCGAGGAGGTGCTGCAGCTCGCCGAAAAGCTGAAAGCCCCCATTGGGCACGCGCTCGGCGGGAAGATGTACATCCAGCACGACAATCCGTTTGATGTCGGCATGTCTGGCCTGCTCGGCTACGGTGCCTGCCACGACGCTATTAACGGCGCTGACCTGCTCATCATGCTCGGCACAGATTTTCCATACTCGGAATTCCTCCCCACAAGCAATGTGGCGCAGGTGGACATCAACCCCGCCGCAATCGGTCGGCGAACTACCGTGAAGATCCCTGTTGTGGGTGATGTGGCAGCGACAATCGAGAATATCTTGCCCCACGTGGCGGAAAAAACCTCCCGGAAATTCCTCGACCGCATGCTGCACGAGCACCATCGCAAACTGGAAAAGGTGGTCGAAGCCTACACCTCCAAAACCCAAACCCACACCCCAATCCACCCCGAGCTTGTTGCCGATCTACTGGATCAGCTTGCCGCTGATGACGCGGTCTTCACCGTGGACACCGGCATGTGCAACGTTTGGGCGGCGCGCTACATCAACAACTTTTCCGGCAAGCGCGAGCTCATTGGCTCTTTCCGGCATGGCACCATGGCTAATGCGCTCCCGCATGCGATCGGTGCGTCGGCTGCGGATCGAACTCGGCAAGTGATCTCACTGTCGGGCGACGGTGGGCTGAGCATGCTCCTCGGCGAGCTGCTCACCATCGCGCTGCATCAACTTCCCGTCAAAATCATTACGTTCAACAACTCCTCGCTCGGCATGGTGAAATTGGAGATGCTCGTGCAGGGCTACCCGGAGTTCGAAACGGATCACAGCGCCGTCGACTACGCCGCGATCGCGCAGGCCGCCGGCATAACATCCTTCCGAGTCACCGAACCAGACGAGCTGCGCAGCACCCTTGAGCAGGCGCTGCTTCACGACGGCCCGGTGCTCGTCGACGTCGTCACGGACCCGAACGCACTGTCCATCCCACCAAACATCACGGCCGCGCAGATCCTCGGATTCTCCAAAGCTGCCAGCCGAACCATCCTTGAAGGTGGGGTAGGCAGAATGTTTGATCTTGCGACCTCCAATATCCGCAACGTCCCCCGACCCTAGTTCGTATGAATAAAACAGCCTGCTGAATCTCAACGCCGGTAGGATAAAAACTCTAAATGCACAGCTCTCACGTGGAAAGGAACACACATGAGCAACATTCGTGCCGCAATCATTGGCTACGGAAACCTGGGCAAGAGCGTGGAAAAAGTCATCGCCGCGCAGCCCGACATCGATCTCGTCGGCGTGTTCTCTCGCCGCGATAAGCTCGACACCGAAGCCCGAGTAATCCCAGTGGCAGACGTAGAAAAGCACGTCGATGACATCGACGTCCTCTACATGTGCCTCGGTTCTGCCACCGACATCCCAGAGCAAGCCGCTAGCTTGGCTAAGCTCTACAACACCGTCGACACCTACGACAACCACAACGAAATCCCCCGCCACCGCGCAGAGATGGATGCCGCGGCCAAGGAATCTGGCCACGTCGCCGTCATCTCCACCGGCTGGGATCCAGGAATGTTCTCCCTCAACCGCACTTACGCTTCCGCGGTTGTCCCGGAATACGAACAGCACACCTTCTGGGGGCCGGGTCTTTCCCAGGGCCACTCCGATGCGCTGCGCCGCATCGACGGCGTGAAGAAGGCTGTCCAGTACACCATCCCTGCAGAAGATGCCCTGGATAAGGCACGCCGTGGCGAAGGCCAAGACATCACCGGCAAGAACGCTCACCTGCGCCAATGCTGGATCGTCACCGAAGAAGGCGCCTCCCAGGAGGACATCGAAAACACGATCCGCACCATGCCGGACTACTTCGTCGGCTACGAAGTCGAAGTTCACTTCATCTCCGAAGCTGAATTCGATGCAGAACACACCGGCATGCCACACGGCGGACACGTCGTCACCGCCGGCAAGATCGGCGAGACTAACCACCTCATCGAATACACCCTGAAGCTGGACCGCAACCCAGACTTCACCGCAGGTGTCATGGTCGCCTACGGCCGCGCAGCACACCGCCTCGCTCAGGCTGGGGAAACCGGTGCCCGCACCGTCCTTGAGATCGCCCCATACCTGATCCACCCACTGGGTCTGGATGAGCTGATCTCCCGTGATGTCTAGTAACTAGATACGCGGAAATCAAGCGTACGGATGGGATCTTTCAAGCTTAAAAAATCCCATCCGTACGCTAAATTTCGCTTCCCAGTGGTCTCTGCTACCGAGGTGCCTTCACTGCGCTGACCATGAGCAGCCCGAGCATTAGGATGAGTCCGATGCCGATGATGCCGGCACGGTCCGATCCGAATAGGGAAACAAAAACGCCGAAGGCCACTGGAGCTAGCCAGCTGACGGCGCGACCGGTGGTGGCGTAGAGACCGAACATTTGTCCTTCGCGCCCGGTGGGGGAGAGCCTGGAGAGGAAGGTACGGGCGGCGGATTGTGCGGGGCCGACGAAAAGGCAGAGGATGAGCCCGAAGACCCAGAAGTTTATTGGTCCGGACACGATGTAGAGAACGGCAACGTCAACCACCATGCAAATCAATGACACGATGATGACGGGTTTGGGGCCGATCCAGTCATCAAGGTAACCAGCCGCCACAGCGCCAAGCGCGCTGACGACGTTAGCTGCGACTCCGAAGAGGAGGACATCGCCTTCGCTGATGCCGTATACCTTGACGGCGAGGATGGCGCCGAATGTGAAGACCCCGGCGAGCCCATCGCGGAAAACAGCGGCCGCGAGGAGGAACCACACCGCATTGCGGTCGGTGCGCCACAGTTCGATGATTTCCCTGATCAGCTGCTTATATGAGGCCACGAAACCGGTGGTTTGAGCAGCGGGATCCGGTGCGATCTCGGGTACTCGGAACATCACCGGCAGTCCGAAGATCAAGAACCACGCGGCGGCTAGGGCTGCGACCATGCGGATGTTGAAGCCGGAGTCGATAGGGAGCCCGAGGAGGCCACGGTTGGGGCCGTCACCCGCAATGAATCCGAGGTAGCAGGTGAGTAGCAGGACGATGCCTCCGAAGTATCCTGCTGCCCAGCCAAAGCCGGACACCCGGCCGACGGTTTCTGGGGTGGAGACTTGGCGGAGCATGGCGAAGTAAGGGACCTCCGCGAATTGGAAGGTCACGGAAGCAATGGCCATGATGGTGATGCCGAGCCAGAAGTAGGAGGCGTCGTCGTTGCGGACCAGGAAGAGCGCAAGCATGAGGAAGAACGTGACGAAGGTCCAGATCCGGACGCTGCGGCGACGGGTGCCCCGGACGTCGGAAAGCCTGCCTTGGACGGGCGCGAGCAGGGCGATGGCGACGCCGGCCGCACCGAGTGCGAAGCTGAGCTTTCCGGTGGGGTTGTCCACGTGCTTGCCCACGGAGTCCGTGAGATAGACGGAGAATACGAAGGTCACGAGCACCGCATTGAACGCTGCGGAACCCCAGTCCCATGCGGCCCACGCGAGAACCGACTTTTTATCCGTTGCCGAGTGCATGTTAAGAAACTCTATCCCTACCGGGGGAAAAGCGCGCGCTTGACCTTGCCGTAGCGTGAAGGTGAAAGGTGGTTGTTGTGAGCGAACTGACTGTAGGGCAAGTCGCGAAGCTGCTCGGTATCTCTGCCCGCACGTTACGACACTGGGACGAGATCGGCCTGCTGCAACCCAGCTACCGAAGCTGGGGCGATTACCGGCTCTACACCGGGGATGATCTGGACATGGCCTTGGAAATTTTGGTGTACCGCGAAACCGGAATGCCACTCAAGGACATCGCCGCGATCATCCACGAGGGTGCCTCCACCACCGAGCGACTGCGACGACAACAACAGCACCTACAGCAGCAACTCGCTCGCCTGCATCAGATGAACGATGCGGTCACTGCAATGTTGGAAAGGAACATGACCATGGCGGAAAAGCTGGAAAATATGGGCACAAAATGGCAGGACTATGCCGAGGAGGCGGAAGAGCGCTGGGGTGATACGCCCGAGTGGGAGCAGGCACAAAAGCGCGGCAAGGCGGTCGATATGGCGGACTTTGCCACCGCGCTTGCCGACGCCGAACAGCGAGGCGTAGTCCCCGGCTCCGCCGAAGCCCTGGAGTTGGTGGAACGGCACCGCGCCCAGATCGAGCAGTGGTACGACTGCTCGCGCGAGAAGCAAGTGTGTTTGGCGCGGATGTACATCGCTGACGAACGCTTCCATGAAGCTTACGCGGGGCGCCAGGAGTACTTGCTCAGCCTCGTCGAGAAGCAAGCAGAACTCGAAGGCATCGACCTTTCCGCAGTTCAGTGGCGTTAATCACGAAACTCTAGGCTCACAGGGAACGTTCAGTTAACGTGCAGAGTGGCGGTAGGGCAATGCCCTTTACTGGAACTCACAGCGCCTCCTAGCGAAAGAAGAATCTCATGAGTGAGCAGAGTGTAAAAGTGCTTGTCGTTGACGACGAGCCAAACATTGTCGAGTTGCTGACCGTCAGCCTGAAATTCCAGGGCTTCGACGTCGCTTCAGCATCGACCGGAACTGACGCGCTGCGCGTTGCTCGGGAATTTCAGCCGGAAGCATTCATCCTAGACGTGATGCTGCCAGGTATCGACGGCTTTGAGCTGCTCTCCAAGCTGCGTGCCGAGGGCTTCGACGGGCCGGTCCTGTACCTGACCGCGAAGGACGCGGTGGAAAACCGCATCCACGGCCTCACCATCGGCGCCGATGACTACGTGACCAAGCCATTTTCCCTGGAAGAAGTCATCACTCGTCTGCGCGTGATCCTGCGCCGGGGCGCTGTCGTCGGAGATGAGGACGAGACCAGCTCCGTCCTTTCTTACGCGGACCTTGTCCTCAACGATGACACACACGAGGTGACCAAGGCCGGGGAAATCGTCGAACTGTCGCCCACCGAGTTCAACCTGCTGCGCTACCTGATGCTCAACGCTGAAGTTGTGCTGTCCAAGGCGAAGATTCTGGATAATGTGTGGCACTACGACTTCGGCGGTGACGGAAATGTGGTGGAATCCTATATCTCCTACCTGCGTCGCAAGATTGACACTGGAGACACCCCACTGATCCAGACCGTGCGGGGTGTGGGATACGTGTTGCGCAGGCCACGCCAGGCATCCTAATCAGCGATTCGATGACTCCACTGTCCCGCAACATTCCGCTGCGCACGTGGCTCGTGCTTATCGTGGTGGTGATCTCCGGTTGTGGCCTCAGCGCCAGCGCCGTGGTCGTGACTTCAATCATGCGCGATTTCACGGTCAGCCGAGTAGACCAGGACCTGCTCAAGGCATCACAAGGGTGGGCTGCGCGTAACGACTTTCTACGCCCCGACCCATCCAGTGCGCGCCCACCAAGCGACTTCTACGTCCAGAAAATCTACTCCGATGGCTCCCGAATCATCCTCAACGATTCCGAGAGTGCCCCGGATCTAAGCTCAATTCAGCTCGATTCCGACCCCGTCACGGTGGGCCCAGTTTCTGAGGAGGCCGGGCCGACGCGGTGGCGAGTTGTCGCAACCTACACTGATGGCGTATCCACGGTTGTTGCATTGAACCTTGGTCGTGAGGATCGCATCATTGAGCAGCTGATTTTCACTCAAATGACCTTCGGGTTAATGGTCCTCGTGGTGCTTGCGTTGATCGCGTATTTTGTGGTTCGGGCGTCGTTAAGGCCATTGCGTGACGTTGAGCAGACCGCCGTGGCCATCGCCGCGGGCGATCTTGACCGCCGCGTTCCCAACATTTCTACCTCCACCGAAGTGGGGCAGCTGTCATTTGCGCTCAACAAGATGCTAAGCAGGCTGCAAAACTCTGTGGAAGAGGCGCATGCCCAGGAGGAACAGATGCGCCGCTTTGTGGGGGATGCCTCCCATGAATTGCGCACCCCGCTGACGTCGCTGCGTGGCTACACAGAGCTCTATCGTTCGGGTGCCATGCCCGATGCCGATAAGGTGCTTGCCAAGATTGCTGATGAAGCTGGTCGGATGAACTACCTGGTGGAGGATCTGCTTTCCCTCACCCGAGCCGAGGGCAGCCCGACCGAATTTCAGCAAGTCGACGCATTTGACTTGGTTGTCACAGTTGCGTCCTCGCTGCGGGTGGCACACCCGAACCGGAAAATTGCGGTCTTTAATCATGCCAATAACGTGCCACTGGTCAATGCGGATCCGCAGAAACTGCACCGCGTGTTCTCAAACTTGGTGAACAACGCTCTCGTACACGGCGGCCCAGAGGCAAGCGTGGAAGTGGAAATCACGGACACGGACGATTCAGTCCTGGTTAATGTCTCCGACAACGGAGTGGGAATGAGCCAGCACGACGCCGAGCATGTCTTCGAACGCTTTTACCGTTCGGATGCTTCTCGCTCCCGTGCCACAGGTGGTTCGGGCCTGGGCCTTGCGATCGTGAAGTCCATCGTGCAGGCGCACAGAGGTACCGTCAGCGTCGAATCCGAATTGGGAGTGGGAACCACCTTCACGGTGCGCCTACCCAAGTTGAGCTAAGGCATCACCGGTCGCTGCGAAGAATCGCAGCCTCCAAGGCCGGGATGATGACCTCTGTTCGATTCGGCAGGTGGGCGTGGTGGACTCCAGCTATTTCAATGACCTCTCCCAGCACGCTGGAGTAGCGCGGTACAACGGTGTCCGCGGTGGACAACACCGACACCACCTCCACGCCCGTCGGAACCTCCGCCTCAAAACCGCGTTGGAGCTGCAGGAAAGCTGGGCCACCGAACCAGCCCACCACCCGCCCAGTTAGTGTGCGGGGGACACCACGGTAGGCGGCGCCAAGGCCCATGAGCACCCGGATATTGTCTAGCTGCTGGGTGGCGCGCAATCCGATGAGGCCGCCGAGGGAATGGCCAATGACGTCGACAAGCGGAAACTGCGACAGGAAGTCCACCACCTCGTCAGTGCAGACATCCAGGTCAGCCGTCCCGCGCTGCCCGTACTCCAGTCCGATGACTGGGCGCCCACCGGCCTGCAACTCTTCGGCGAGCTTTTGAAAATTACCGGGTGAACTGAGCGTGCCGTGGAGGACCACAACAGGTGGTTCGTCCGAATCAATGGGAGCAGGGAGAGTGCCCCTACGCGGAAGCCAGAGCAGCCTTGATTTTCTCGGCGGCATCGTCCATCTTTTCGGGGTCCGTGGCATCCATTGCCATCGCGTTGCGGAAGTCATAATCGCTCATGGCGTTAGTGGGGAACACGTGGATGTGGGTGTGCGGAACGTCGAAGCCCGCGATGATGTAGCCCGCCCGCTGAGAACCGAACGCAGTGATAATCGCCTGGCCCACCTGCTGCGCCACCTTATTCAGGTGCGCCCATAGCTCAGGGGACAGGTCGGTCCACTTATCGACCTCTTCGATAGGCACCACCAGGGTGTGGCCGTAGGCAAGCGGCTCAATAGTAAGGAATGCGACGACCTTGTCATCGCGGTACACGAAACGTCCGGGCAGTTCGCCGTTAATGATTTTGGTGAATACGCTACTCATGCTCTCTAGCGTAGCTGCGTCTTACTAAAGATGGGTCACGTAAACTAAAGAACATGCGCATTCTGGTAATCGGTTCGGGCGCCCGTGAACACGCCCTTTTGCTTGGCCTCTCCAAGGACCCTGCTGTTTCTGAGCTGCACGTTGTTCCTGGTAACGCAGGAATGGCATCGCTTGCTACCCTGCACGAGGGGAAGGTGGATTCCCCAGCGGAAATGGCTCAACTGGCAACGAAGCTGGGCGTAGACCTGGTGGTGGTCGGCCCGGAGATTCCGCTGGTAGCGGGCGTAGCGGATGCGCTGCGTGAAGCCGGAATCGCGGTGTTCGGCCCTTCCAAGGAAGCCGCCCAGATCGAAGGCTCCAAGAAGTTTGCCAAGGACGTCATGGCCGAGGCTGGAGTGAAGACGGCGCACGCAGAAACCCTGGAACCGGGCGCGGACAACATTGATGAGACACTCGATCGCTTTGGTCCAATCTGGGTGGTCAAGGATGACGGTCTTGCTGGTGGCAAGGGAGTGGTGGTCACTGAGGATCGCGTCGCTGCCCGTGCACATGTGGAAGCCGTGCACCAGGCAGGTAACCCGGTGCTCCTGGAGTCTTACCTCGATGGCCCGGAAGTGTCTTTGTTCTGTCTGGTCGACGGCGAGACTGTGGTTCCGCTGCTGCCCGCCCAGGATCACAAGCGCGTTCGCGACAACGACCAAGGCCCCAACACTGGTGGCATGGGTGCCTACACCCCGCTGCCGTGGCTGCCGGAGGATGGTGTGCAGCGGATCGTGGACGAGGTGTGCGTCCCTGTGGCACGTCAGATGGTCAAGCGGGGCACTCCGTATTCTGGTCTGCTCTACGCAGGCTTGGCATGGGGGCGCGAGGGCATCGCCGTGGTCGAGTTCAACTGCCGCTTCGGTGATCCTGAAACCCAGGCTGTGCTCGCACTGCTGAAGACACCGCTGGGTGTGCTGCTGAACTCGGTGGCTACCGGCACTCTGGCGGAGCAGCCTCCGCTGGAATGGGAGGACGGCTACGCGCTCACCGTGGTGCTCGCGGCCAATGGTTACCCGGAGAGCCCACGCACCGGCGATGTGATCCGCAACGCCGACTCTGAGCAGGTGCTGCACGCCGGCACCGCTCTGCGCAACGGCGAGCTGGTTTCCGCTGGTGGGCGCGTGCTCAACGTTATCGGCACTGGCAGCACGCTTGCCGACGCCCGGAACGCCGCATACGCAGTGATTAAAGATATCGAGTTGGACGGTTCCCACTACCGCTCCGACATTGCCCTCCCCGCGGTAGAAGGCCGGATCTCCTTATAAAAATGGTGCGAAACTGGGGTGAAGAGGTCTACAGTATCTCCCGTGATCTCTTCACATCCACGCCGCGGTTTTAGCCCAGCCCAGCTGGTATCCGTGAGTTTTTTAGTGCTGATCTTGCTCGGAACAGCGTTGTTACTGCTCCCCATTTCTAGGAGCGGCCCGCAGAGCCCCGAACCGGTAACTGCGCTGTTCACTGCGACGTCTGCGGTGTGCCTGACCGGTTTGACCGTGGTCGATACCGCTACGTACTGGTCGCATTTTGGGCAAGCTGTCATCCTCATCCTCATTCAGATAGGTGGCCTGGGCATCATGACCTTGGCCACGGTCGCCAGCTATTTGCTGGCTGGTCGCCTGGGGGTGAAGGGCAGGCTGAATGCCACCGCGGAGATGCGGGGCCGGGAATTGGGTGAGGTGAAAGCCATCATCCTTGGCACCCTGGGGTTTTCCTTCTTTATGGAATTAATCGTGGCTACGATTTTGGTGCTGCGATTCCATGAGCACTATGACCTAGGAGTTGGGGCCAGCGTATGGGAGGGCGTCTTCCACGCGGTGTCGGCTTTTAATAATGCCGGCTTTGGGCTGGCAAGTACCAACCTGGTGCCTTATGTGGGCGACTCCCTGATTATTTTGCCTATCGCCTGTGGCGTCATCATCGGCGGTTTGGGGTTCCCGGTGCTGCTCGAGATTCGACAGCGGGTCCACCATCCGAACAGACTGCCCGTGTCGTTGACCTTGCGTTTTACCCTGTGGGGGACGGCGGTGCTGCTGGTGGTCGGTGCCCTGGGCACGGCAGTTTTTGAATGGAATGGGGCGCTTGCTCACTTAAGTACTTGGAATGCGGTGCAGGCTGCGTTTTTCCATAGCGTCTCCACCCGGACCGCGGGTTTCAATGCTTTTGATCTGTCGCACTTGCATGATTCCACGTTGCTTATGACTGACTTGTTGATGGTTATCGGTGGCGGTTCTGGCGGAACTGCTGGTGGCGTGAAGGTGACCACGACGGCAGTGCTGGTGGCAGTGTTGGTCGCCGAGATTCGTGGCGATGAGCAGGTGTTTGTCTCTGGGCGTCGGGTGCCTAACCGCATTGTCCGTCAGGCGATGGCTGTGTTCATGATGGCTACCTTGGTGCTGCTGGTGTCCATCTTGACGCTGCAGGTGTTGATGCCACAGTTCAGTTCGCACCAGATCGTCTTCGAAACAATCAGTGCGTTTGCTACGGTGGGGCTGACGACGGGCATTACTCCTGACCTGCCGGAGTTTGCCCAGTTGTGGTTGGTGGTGCTGATGTACGCCGGCCGAGTTGGGCCGATTACCGTCGTTGCGGCGCTTGCTGCGCGGCAAAGCAAGCGGTTGTACCGCTACCCAGTAGAAAGGCCGTTCATTGGTTAAGTTGTTTTCTTCTCACAAGACCCCGCCTGTGATCATCATTGGCCTTGGACGCTTTGGTCTGGCTCTCGGCGAAGAGCTGGTCAACGCTGGTGTGGAGGTGCTTGGTATTGACCGGGACGAGGCTACGGTGACCAAGGCTTCCTCCCTAATCACTCATGCTGTGATTTCAGAGACGACGTCTGCGGAAGCGCTGCGGCAGCTGGGTGTGGACGATGCGGAGCGCGTGGTCATCGGCATCGGCTCGGACATGGGTGCTTCCTTGTTGACGGCGTCCGCGGTGATGGATTTGGGCGTGAAAAACGTGTGGGCCAAGGCCGACAATGACCAGCATGCCAAGATTCTGACCCAAATTGGTGTGCACCACGTGGTGCGACCGGAACGAGACACCGGCCGCCGGGTGGCGCACCTGATCGCGGGGCATCTGCAGGATTATGTGGAGTTTGAGTCCGATTTTGCGCTGGCTAAACTGGCGCCGCCAATTTCCCTGCACGGTAAAACTGTCAAGGACTTTCCACAGGGGATTACGGTGGTGGCGATTAGGCCTGCAGGGGGCCGCTTTTCGACGCCACAACCCGACTATCGTATTCAGTCCGGAGACTTGGTGATTGTTGCGGGCACCGCTCAGGCCTTGGATGAGTTTTCTGAGAGGTAGTTCAGACGTGGAATAATGGGGACGTGGCTGAAAAGAAGAAGATTTCCAACGTCCTGTCCAATCGGTATGCGTCCGCTGACCTTTCTAATTTGTGGAGCGCTGAAACGAAGATCGTGATGGAGCGCGAGCTTTGGATCGCGGTCATGAAGGCACAGAAAGACCTCGGTGTGGATATTCCCGCCGAGGCCATTGCTGCCTATGAGGCGGTAAAAGATCAGGTGGATGTGGCATCCATCGCTGAGCGCGAGAAGATCACGCGCCACGATGTGAAGGCACGCATTGAAGAGTTCAATGACCTGGCTGGTTTCGAGCACATTCACAAGGGCATGACCAGCCGCGATCTTACGGAAAATGTGGAGCAGCTCCAGATTCACCGCTCCCTGGAGATCATTCTTGGCAAGGCCGTGGCTGTGCTTGCTCGTATCGGTGAGCGTGCCGCCATGTACCAGTCTCTGGTGATGGCCGGCCGCTCTCATAACGTAGCAGCGCAGGCAACAACGCTGGGTAAGCGCTTCGCTTCCGCAGCCGACGAGCTGCTCATCGCCATTGAGCGCACCGAGTCCCTGATTGACCGCTACCCATTGCGCGGCATCAAGGGCCCAATGGGCACCGCACAGGACATGCTCGACCTCATGGGTGGCAACGAAACCAAGCTTGCCTCCTTGGAGACCCGCATTGCGGATCACCTTGGCTTCCACCGCGTGTTCGACTCCGTGGGGCAGGTGTACCCACGTTCCCTCGACTTCGATGCGGTGTCCGCTCTGGTGCAGCTCGGCGCAGGCCCATCCTCCCTGGCCCACACCATCCGCCTGATGGCAGGCAACGAGACTGTCACGGAAGGCTTCAAGGAAGGCCAGGTTGGCTCTTCTGCAATGCCACACAAGATGAACGCACGCTCCTGTGAACGCGTGGGTGGTATGCAGGTTATTCTGCGCGGCTACCTCACCATGGTGGCGGATTTGTCTGGCCAGCAGTGGAACGAAGGCGACGTGTTCTGCTCGGTGGTGCGTCGTGTCGCGCTGCCGGACGCATTCTTCGCGCTGGATGGCATGTTCGAAACTTTCCTTACCGTTCTGGATGAATTCGGTGCGTTCCCAGCGATGATCGACCGCGAACTGGAGCGCTACCTGCCGTTCCTGGCCACCACCCGCATCCTCATGGCGGCGGTGCGCTCTGGCATGGGACGTGAAACTGCTCACGAAGTGATTAAGGAAAACGCTGTCGCCGTGGCGCTGAACATGCGTGAGAACGGTGGCTCCCAGGACCTCATCGAGCGACTTGCTGCCGACGAGCGCATGACCTTGTCCGCGGAAGATCTGCAGGCAGCGCTGGCTGATCGCCATGCCTTCATCGGCGCGGCGGAAACTCAGGTGAGCCGCGTCCTCGCCCGCGTGAACGACGTGGTGTCCCGCTACCCGGAGGCCGCGAAGTACCAGCCGGGGGAGATCCTGTAAAAATTTTGCTGCCCTTGCCGACGCTCGACATGGCATTTCGGCAAGGGCAGGGCTACACTACCCTGTTATGCGTCCTGAACTTTCTTCGTACAATCACCTGTCCGCAGGTAAAGTACGCGAAATCTACGAGATCGATGATGAGACCCTTCTGATGGTGGTCTCCGACCGAATTTCGGCATACGACTACATCCTTGACACCGAAATCCCGGACAAGGGCCGTGTGCTCACCGCAATGTCGGTCCACTTCTTTGAAAACATTGATTTCCCTAACCAACTGGCCGGCCCCATCGATGATCCACGGATCCCTGAGGAGGTCCTCGGCCGAGCACTGGTGTGCAAGAAGCTGGAAATGCTGCCATTCGAATGCGTGGCACGCGGTTACCTCACCGGTTCCGGCCTCGCCGAATACAAGGAGAACGGCACCGTCTGCGGTATCGAACTGCCAGAAGGCCTGCGCGAATCCTCCAAACTCCCGGAGCCAATCTTCACCCCTGCCACGAAGGCAGACCTCGGTGACCATGATGAAAACGTAAGTTTTGAACAGGTCGTCGAAAAGCTCGGGCAGGCGCGCGCTGAAGAGCTTCGCGACGCCACCTTGAAGATCTACACCCAGGCCGCAGAAATGGCGCTGGAGAAGGGCATCATCCTCGCCGATACCAAATTCGAGTTCGGCCTTGACTCCGACGGCAACCTTGTCCTCGCCGACGAAGTCCTCACCCCCGATTCCTCCCGCTACTGGCCAGCCGACGACTACGTCGAGGGGCGAGTCCAACCATCCTTCGACAAGCAGTACGTCCGCAACTGGCTCACCGGACCGAAGTCCGGTTGGAACAAGGCTTCCCAGACCCCGCCACCACCACTCCCAGGCTCCGTTGTGGAAGCAACCCGCGAACGCTACATCGAAGCCTACGAGCGCATCTCGGGCAAGAAATTCTCCGAATGGATCGGCTGCTGCGTGTAGCCCGTTAAACAGTCAACCCCCAATGCTGTGTGCGTTGGGGGTTTGGTGTTTAGCAACTAGCGTTCCCGGTTTTCGTATACAGGAGCGCCACTGGGAATGGCTGAGCCTTCTACCAACAGTTACAGATGGCACGTGCCAACAGTTCCGAGAGCGTCCAAAGGTTTATGCGTGGTGACATTCTCCGTTTTGTGGGGTACAGGCTTTGGCCCCGACATTATGGCCCCGAGGTTGTTCCAAAAATGGGTCCGCGACCCCGAACTTCGGGCGGGTAATGTCGGGGAGAACGTATTTCCCGTACTTGCGTGACAAGTCTCTTAGGATGTCCAGTGCCTACCGAACGCACTACTGGTATCTACTGTGGCCAGTGGGAGCAGGAGGGCCTATGTGGAACTTGTTGTTTTTGGCACGCACAGGATAGATGAATCTTTTCTGCTGTTTTTCGGAAACCGGAATTGCGGCGAGGGCTGTCTCGGGACCGCTGTGAAGCACGCACCCCTTGTGTCCGGGTAGTGTGGTAGCTCATGTACCCTAAAGCAGCTAAGCGCCCTATTACTCGCAGCCATCATGGCATTGATTTTGTTGACAATTATGAGTGGTTGCGGGACAAGGAATCGGCCGACACTAAGGCATATCTGGAAGCGGAAAACGCATATACTGCGGAGCAGACTGAGCATCTGAAGACGCTGGAAGAAAACCTTTACCAGGAGCTTAAGGGCCGCATTAAGGAAACCGATATGTCGGTTCCGGTGCGTCAGGGGAAATTCTGGTACTACTCCCGTACGGAGGAGGGGAAGAGCTACGGGCGTGCCTGCCGTCTGCCGGTGACAGAGGGGCAGGATGCGTGGCTTCCGCCGACGATCACGGAAGAACCTGAGCCTAATGAGCAGGTACTGCTGGATATGAATGAGCTGGCAGAGGGCCACGAGTTCTTTGCTGTGGGGGCGTCCAGTGTGACGGTGTCCGGCAATTTCCTGGCGTTTTCCACCGACACTAAGGGCGACGAGCGTTTCACCTTAAGGATCAAGGATCTGCGTACCGGTGAGCTGCTCGATGACGTCATTGAAGATATTGCCTACGGCGCAACCTGGGCAGGGGATGATTATCTCTTCTACCAGCGAGTGGACGAGTCCTGGCGTCCGGATTCGGTGTGGCGCCATAAGGTCGGAACCCCGACCGAGCAGGATGTTCGCGTATTCCACGAGCCGGATGAGCGGTTCTGGGTAGGCGTCGCTTCCACACGGTCGGAAAAGTACTTGCTTCTGGAGGCCGGGTCGAAGATGACCTCGGAAATGTGGGCGCTGGAGCTGGATAATCCGACCGGTGAGTTTCGTTGTTTGCTGCCGCGTCAGGAAGGGATCGAGTACGGTGTTGACCATGCAGTGGTCAATGGTGAGGACCGTTGGTTGGTCATTCACAACGCGACGGGCCCCAACTTCGAGATCGGTGAGTGCCCGGTGGGCTCTTTCCAGATTGAGGAACTGAATGTCCTGGTGCCACACCGTAGCGATGTCCGCCTGGAAGCCATTGACCCGTTTGCCGGCCACCTGGTGTTGGGCTACCGACGGGAGGCCATCGGCCGGATTGCGCTGATGAAGCTGGACCCTGGCTACACCAGTTTTGTGGAAATGAGCTTCGATGAGGAGCTCTATTCCGCCGGTTCCGGTGGCAATCCGGAGTGGGATACCCCGGTCTTTCGGTATACCTATGGCAGTTTTACGCAGCCAGCGAGCGTGAACCTGTTGGACGTCGAGAAGCAAACGCGCACTCTGCTGAAGCAGCAGGAAGTCCTCGGTGGCTACAACCCGGAGGACTATGTCGCGACGCGCCGGTGGGTGACCGCGCGGGATGGTCAGAAAATCCCGGTGTCGCTGGTGCACCGCGCTGACCTGGACTTGAGCAAGCCGAACCCGATGATCCTCTACGGCTATGGCTCCTATGAGCATTCTATCGACCCGAGCTTTTCCAACCTGTACATCTCCGTGTATGACCGCGGGATCGTCTTTGCCGTGGCGCACGTGCGTGGTGGCGGCGAGATGGGACGCCGCTGGTATGACGACGGCAAGATCCTCGCCAAGAAGAACACCTTCACCGACTTCATCGACGTCGCAGACGACCTCATCGCAGCAGGCTTGACGACGCCCGAACTGCTCGGCGCCGAGGGCGGCTCCGCCGGAGGCCTGTTGATGGGCGCCGTGGCAAACATGGCTCCTGATCGATTCAAGGCCATCGCCGCGAAGGTGCCGTTTGTGGATCCATTGACCTCCATCCTCATGCCGGAGCTGCCACTGACTGTGGTGGAGTGGGAAGAATGGGGCAACCCGCTGGAATCCAAGGAAGTGTACGAGTACATGGCGTCCTACTCGCCATATGAGAACGTGGCGGCGCTGCAGTACCCGAATATCCTGGCGGTGACCTCCATCAATGACACTCGTGTGCTGTATGTGGAGCCTGCGAAATGGATCGCGAAGCTGCGGGACACCGCTGCTGGTGGCCAATTCCTGCTCAAGACTGAAATGGCAGCAGGCCACGGCGGTGTCTCAGGCCGTTATGAGCGGTGGCGCCAGTCCGCCTTTGAACTCGCGTGGCTGGTGAACCAGGTGTCCGGTCTCGAGGCCTAAAGCGCAGGCGGGCGGGGGTATTTTTACCCCTTCCGTTACTTATGTGGCGTGTTTCATAGTTTATGGCGCTGCGTCTTATTATCGGAACTTTTCGGGGGCTGCAAGTCTGTACGCTGCAGAAATGAAGATGTAACTGATTTGTGATTTTTCCTCCCGCTTTCGGGGGCGTTTTCGTGGGGCTTAGTTGTGCATTGATTGCGTAGGCAGCGTGGCACTACAGTTCGCAGAAGGTTCGATGTGCCCCTCGATACAGACCTGTGCGCTCCTCGTTGGTTTCACACCAAGTGGGAATTGGAGCTGTGCGTCGAGCAGCGAACTTTACGTTCACTCGGCCACCGCATACATGGTGGCCATTTCCTAGAAAGACCACAACCACTGATGTCTGACAAAGACAATATGGGCGAGTACCCGGCCGCCCAACGCCTCTCTGCATCCTCCGCCACCCCACGCATTGCGGAGTCAAAGAAGCCTCGTAAGGACCGTACCCACTGGCTGTACATCATGGTGATCGTCGCGATCGTCGCAGGCGTCACCTTCGGCCTGGTCGATCCGGCTCACGCGAAGGAATGGAAGGTCGTTGGCACGATGTTCGTGTCGCTGATAAAGATGATCATTCCTCCGGTGATTTTCTGCACCATCGTGTTGGGTATTGGCTCGGTTCGCGCTGCAGCCACCGTCGGTAAGGCTGGCGGTATTGCGCTGGCGTACTTCATCACTATGTCCACCTTCGCTCTTGCGGTGGGCCTCATGGTGGGCAACTACATTCAGCCTGGTTCTAACCTGCACATCGCAGCTGTTGAGCGCCCGAAGTCTGCGCCGGACCCAAGTAAGGCAACGGGTACGGTTGGCTTTATCCAGTCGATCATTCCGGACACAATGTTCTCTGCGTTTACCTCCGGATCCGTGTTGCAGGTGCTGTTCATTGCGCTGCTGTTCGGTTTCGCTGTTCAAGGTATGGGCAAGGCCGGCGAGCCGATTCTCGGTTTCGTCGCTCACCTGCAGAAGGTCGTCTTCAAGATCCTGAACATGATCCTGTGGCTCGCCCCGCTTGGTGCCTTCGGCGCCATGGCTGGTGTGGTGGGTGGCTCCGGTATGGCTGCCGTGAAGTCCCTGGCCGTGCTGATGCTCGCCTTCTACATCACCTGTTTCCTGTTCGTGTTTGTGGTGCTTGGCCTGGTGCTGTGGGTGTTCGGTGGCTTCAACATCTTCAAGCTGCTCAAGTACCTGGGGCGCGAGTTCCTGCTCATCGTGGCTACCTCGTCCTCCGAGTCCGCGCTGCCTAACCTCATGCGCAAGATGGAGCACGCGGGCGTGGACAAGTCCACCGTCGGCATTGTTGTTCCGACCGGTTACTCCTTCAACCTGGACGGCACCGCTATTTACCTGACGATGTCCGCCATCTTCATCGCTGATGCCATGCACATGCCGATGTCGCTCAATGAGCAGATTGGCCTGCTGATCTTCATGATGATCGCATCCAAGGGCGCTGCTGGCGTCTCCGGTGCTGGCATCGCCACGCTGGCTGCCGGTCTGCAGTCTCACTCCCCAGCGCTGCTCAGCGGTGTGGACGTCATCATGGGCATCGATAAGTTTATGTCTGAAGCTCGCGCGCTCACCAACTTCGCTGGTAACTCCGTGGCTACCCTGTTGGTTGGTGTTTGGACCAAGTCCATCGACAAAGAGCGCGTCAAGGACGTGCTTAACGGCAAGATTCCTTACGTCGCCTTGCCGGATGATACGCACGTTGACCTTCGTAACCCAGAGGTCGAAAACGCTCCTAACATGACTTTGCAGCCGACGCCGCAGGTCGACCTGGACGCGTACCGGCACTAGTTGTTTCCCAACGAGCCCTCAGCCAGCAGGTTGAGGGCTTTTCCTGTGGCGGGGTGGGCGAGGTCGTGCGATAATACGCCTCATGCACGGCGCTCTGTTGGTTTCGATCTCAAGCATCTTTGATGCCACACGTGCCGATACCGAAAAACTCATCAGTCACCTGGACAGCAGGGGAGTGCCAGTGTCGCTGCTGGTCGCCCCGCATATCGACGGCAATTGGCACCTAGCCAAGGACCCGGCCACCAAGCAGTGGCTCCTTGATCAGCAAAGCGCGGACCGCGCGATCATCCTCAATGGCTTCGATCAAGCGGTGCAGGGCCGACGCGCCGAGTTCGCGAACCTGGAGTCCCACGAAGCCCGGCTGCGGCTCAAGGGCGCTACCCGTCAGATGCAGAAGATCGGTTTTGATACTGATCTGTTTGCCCCGCCTCGCTGGCGACTGTCTGCGGGGACTCTCCAGGTCCTCCCGGAATTCGGGTTCACGCTCGTTTCCTCCACGCGGGGAATTCACAATCTGGACAGCGGGGACTTCACCCAGACCCGAAACCTGTCCTTCGGTGAAGGCTACGGCGCGGCGAAGTGGTGGCGGCGAAACATCATCCGCGCGGTGGAGCGTGGGGCGGCGCAGGGCAGGACGGTTCGCTTGTCAATCTCGGCGCGCAATCTCTCGGATAAAAAGACGGCCCGGGATTTTCTGGAGGGCGTCGATAAGGCGCTGCGTCTCGGCCTCACCCCGCGCGACTACCGTGACTTCCGCTAGCCTGGGCGGCATGAGCATCTATGACACCCCAGTAACCCTGTTGGACGGCACCGAAACCACCTTCAAAGATTGGGAAGGGCACCTGGTGCTGCTGGTCAATACCGCCAGCGAGTGCGGCCTGACCGGGCAATATGAGGGCTTGCAGCGGCTTTTCGACGACTACATGATGCGAGGCCTTTTCGTCATTGGAATGCCCTGCAACCAATTCGGGGCGCAGGAGCCTGGCAGTGCTGAGGAGATTCAACAATTCTGCCAGGCAAATTACGGGGTGACGTTCCCGATGCTGGCCAAGGCGGACGTCAATGGCGAGAATGCGCATCCGCTTTACCAGATCGTCAAAGAGACCCCTGATGCGACAGGGGACGCCGGTGACGTGCAGTGGAACTTTGAAAAGTTCTTGATCTCTCCGTCAGGTGAGGTCATCGCTCGGTTCCGGCCCAAGACCGACCCGGAGGATGATGAGGTTATTGACCTGATTGAGGAGAATCTTCCGATCTAGCCCTAATCCGTCAACCGCACTTGCCGCTGCGCAACTAGTGGCCGTGGCGAGTACTGGGAGCGCAGTTCGCGGAGGGTTGCTGCGTGTTCGAAGAGGCGCTTGTCTTCCTCGGTGACCGGCGTGAACTGGCGGGCGGGTAGTGGGTTGCCGTCGATGTCCACAGCAACGTAGGACACAGTCGCATGAATGGCGGTTTCCAGGTGGGAGCGGCCGCCACGCGGTGCACCGGAGCGGACGTGGATGGATGTTTGCATACCACGGGCGTCGGTGCGGATGAGCCGTGCGTCGACTTCGATGAGGTCGCCGATCTGGATGGGGCGGTAGAAGCGGATACCACCAGCGTAAACAGCGACGGTGTGTTCGCCGGACCATTCCATGGTGCAGGCAGCGCCGGCTTCATCGATCCACTCCATTGCGGTGCCACCGTGGACCTTGCCGCCCCAGTTCACATCGGTTGGTTTGGCCAGGAAGCGGGTGATGAGGCGTGGGGCGTCGGAAGGGCCGTTGTAGGTTTGCTTTTCCATTTCGGCCTCGATGGCCTGGCGCAGCTCGATGCGGGAGAGGGCGGCTTCGTAAACTCGCTGCTCCTCATCAGTGCTGGGTTCGTAGGTGGGCACTGCCACGGATTTTCCGGTGGCGGTGTCCTTAGCGACGAAGATGACCAGGCAGTCGCAGGCGCGGGTGAAGACGCCTTCGCGAGGGTCTGCGGAGAACACCTCGTTGACGATATGCATGGAGGAGCGCCCCGTCATGGCGATTCGGGAACGCACCTCCACCATGTGTCCAGAGGGGATCGGACGGAAGAAGTGAATGTGACCCACGTAAGCTGTGACGCAGTAAGTCCCGGACCACGATGTGGCGCACGCGTATGCCGCCTTGTCGATCCATTCCAGCACGCGTCCACCATTGACGCCGTGGTTGCCAGCCATGAGCACATCCGTCGGTGCGGCCAGGAAACGAAGAGTGATGGCAGGGGAGCGGTCCGGCATAAGATGACTTTCAGATCGAGTAACTACATGAACGTAAGAGTTCACTATATATTCTTGTCACCTCAGCAACATGGAAGCCGAGCCTATGCCTACCCCCAAGAAAGTGGATCCCGCCGAAACCCGCGCGGCTGTCCTCGCCATCGCCGATTGGATTAGGGACGAGGATTGCGGGCAACGGCCGTCGAGAAGCCAGCTTGCCGACGCCACTCGCCTCACCGCCCGGACCCTAGCGCAGACCGCGCCGGGGCAGAGCGTGGAGCTGCGCGTACCGCCGTTCGTGGCTGTGCAATGCATTCAGGGGCCACGCCATACGAGAGGGACGCCGCCGAATGTGGTGGAGATGTCGCCGCGCGAATGGCTGAGAGTCGCAACGGGGATTGCAGCTTTCGCCGCAGCAGAAAAAGACTGCTCAGGCACCCGCGCGGGTGAGATAGAGCATTGGCTACCCATAGTAAACCTAGGCTAAACTTCGTTGTGACCTGCGCAAATAGTGGTTAGCATGATGAATTAGCAACGCCTGATACGTGCAAGGGAGAGTTCATCATGTCCGACCACAACCAAGAGTTTTTTGAACCCCACGCAACGGACGTGAACTCTAAGCTCAACTGGCTGCGCGCCGGGGTGCTGGGCGCAAACGATGGCATCGTCTCGGTCGCCGGTTTGCTGATGGGTGTGGCCGCCGCCGGTGCCGGATCCAAAGAACTCTTGACGGCGGGCATTGCGTCTGTAGCTTCCGGCGCTGTCTCCATGGCACTCGGCGAATACGTCTCAGTTTCCGCGCAGCGAGACACCGAACGACAGCTCGTGGCTAAAGAAAAGTGGGAGTTGGAGAGTTTTCCAGACCAAGAACACGCTGAGCTGGTCGGGATATTAGAGGAAAAGGGCATGTCGGCGGAAACGGCAGAGATCGCTGCGACTGAGATGGAATCACAGAATGCTCTTGCGGCTCACCTCGATATGGAACTGGGCATGGACGCGGAAGAGCTGACCAACCCATGGGTGGCTGCGGGTTCTAGTGCCGTGTCCTTCGTTGTGGGGGCGATGATTCCGTTCCTCTGTGCGATTTTCGCGCCAGTTGAGGCTCGGGTGTGGGTGATCCTGCTGGGTACGGTGGTGGCGCTCACCCTTACCGGTGGGTTGTCTGCGAAGTTCTCCGAATCCAGCACAGGACGCTCGGTTACCCGCCTCGTTGTTGGTGGCGCACTCGCGCTTGGAGTGACATACCTGATCGGTTGGCTTTTTGGGGTGTCGGTGGCGTAACCGGAATGTGGTAGTTACGACCTAGACAGGCTACGATGAACACCGTGGTAGACGACCGTACTTTAGAGCGCCCGGATTTGGATGACCACGGTGAACATGCCCCTCGTGAAGAGTGCGGCGTTTTCGGTGTGTGGGCCCCGGGTGAAGACGTTGCAAAACTTACCTACTACGGCCTATACGCCCTGCAGCACCGCGGGCAAGAAGCCGCAGGTATTGCGGTAGGCGATGGTGATTCAATCGTCGTATTCAAAGACTTGGGCCTAGTCTCCCAAGTCTTTGACGAGCAGTCCTTGAGTGCCCTTAACGGCGACCTTGCAGTGGGGCACACTCGCTACTCCACCGCAGGCGGTGTCTCCTGGGAAAACTCCCAACCTATGTTCCGGGTTACCCCAGACGATATTGACGTGGCACTCGGACACAATGGCAACCTCGTTAACTATGTGGAGCTGTTGGAAGAGGCCACAGCTTTGGGACTGGTGAACAAGGACTCCCATCCGTCTGACTCCGACATCATGACAGCGCTGCTGGCGAACAATGCCCGTGACGGCAGGACGATCTTCCAATCTGCCCAGGAACTCCTTCCTCGTATCAAGGGCGCGTTCTGCCTCACCTTCATGGACGGCAAGAGCCTCTACGCTGCTCGCGACCCGCACGGCGTCCGACCACTGTCCATAGGCCGTCTCGATTCCGGTTGGGTTGTTGCCTCGGAGACCTGTGCGCTCGATATCGTGGGCGCGTCTTTCGTTCGCGACGTAGAACCGGGCGAGCTGCTGCGTATCGACGCCTCCGGTATCCACAGCGTCCGCTTCGCGGAACCAACCCGCAAACTGTGCGTGTTCGAACACGTCTACCTCGCACGTCCTGACTCCGTCATCTCCAGACATTCGGTCCATGCCAGCCGCGTGGAAATCGGTCGTCGACTGGCGAAGGAATGGCCGGCAGATGCTGACATGGTGATGCCAACCCCAGACTCAGGCACACCAGCCGCAGTGGGCTACGCGCAAGGCTCCGGTATCCCATTTGGCCTCGGCCTAGTGAAGAACGCTTACGTGGGCCGTACCTTCATTCAGCCAACGCAGACTATTCGCCAGCTCGGTATCCGCCTCAAGCTCAACCCGCTCAAGGGGGAGATCGCTGGTAAAAAGCTCGTAGTGGTGGATGATTCCATCGTCCGCGGCAATACTCAGCGCGCCCTGATCAGGATGCTGCGCGAGGCCGGCGCCGCAGAAGTGCACGTTCGTATTGCTTCGCCACCAGTGAAGTGGCCGTGCTTTTACGGTATTGATTTCGCGTCCCCAGGTGAACTGATCGCGAACAACGTGGATGGCTCAAATGAGGCAGCCATGGTGGAGTCGGTTCGCGTGGCGTTGGGGGCGGACTCCCTCGGCTACGTCTCCGTGGACGGCATGGTCGCTGCCACCGGAGAACAGCGCGAGAACTTGTGCTGCGCATGTTTCGACGGCAAGTACCCACTCGGGCTGCCGGAGGGCAATGCCAATGCGGAGCTCGTGAAGACCATGCAGGCAGAAAACTAACCCAGGAGAAGTGAACACACCGATGACTGACAACAACGAACAAGTGACCTCGTACGCTGCCGCTGGCGTGGACATTGAAGCTGGCGACCGCGCGGTCGAACTGTTCGCGCCTCACGCGAAGCGTGCTACCCGACCTGAGGTTCGCGGTAGCCTCGGTGGCTTTGCTGGACTGTTTGCCCTGGGCAAGTACAAGGAGCCACTGCTCGCTGCCGGCTCTGATGGCGTGGGAACTAAGCTGGCCGTGGCTCAGGCTATGGACAAGCACGACACCATCGGTATCGACCTGGTGGCAATGTGCGTTGATGACTTGGTTGTTTGTGGCGCGGAACCACTGTTCCTGCAGGACTACATCGCCATCGGCAGGGTTGTTCCAGAGCACGTGGCTCAGATCGTTGCCGGTATCGCAGAAGGCTGCGTCCAAGCTGGTTGCGCGCTCCTGGGTGGCGAAACCGCTGAGCACCCAGGCGTGATGGAACCCGACCACTACGACGTATCCGCTACCGCAGTGGGCGTTGTGGAAGCTGAGGAGCTCCTTGGCCCCGACCGCGTCCGCACCGGCGACGTGTTGATCGCGATGAAGTCCTCCGGTCTGCACTCCAACGGCTACTCCTTGGCGCGCCACGTCCTGCTGGAAAAGGCCGCACTGCCACTGGATACCTACATGGATGAGCTTGGCCGCACCCTCGGTGAAGAACTCCTCGAACCAACCCGCATCTACGCCAAGGACTGCCTCGCGCTGGCCAACGAATGCGAAGTCCACACCTTCTGCCACGTCACCGGTGGCGGACTAGTGGGCAACATGGTCCGCATCATCCCAGAAGGCATGGTCGCTGAGATGTCCCGTGCGACCTGGACCCCAGGCCCAATCTTCCGCACCATCGAACGCCTGGGCAAGGTGCCACAGGAAGAGATGGAGAAGACCTTCAACATGGGCATCGGCATGGTCGCTGTCGTTGCCGCCGAAGACCGTGACCGCGCGCTCGCGATGCTCACTGCACGGCATATCGACGCCTGGGAGCTCGGAACCGTCCGCTCTGCCGCAGAGGGGGAGACCGACCGCGCCATCCTCAAGGGTGCACACCCAGACGCCTAAAAAATTTGCTTCATAAGCCGGGCCCGTTGAGAGGCCCGGCTTTTGCATTAGTTCCTATTACTGCGGGGCACCAAGCCAGCTGAACGCGAGACGTGGAATTCGAGTCTCGGTGAATATAACCCCATTTTTGTGCTGCACAGTTGCTATTTCATCCGAGACTCGAATTCCAGGACTCTCATTTTGGTGGCACCCGCGCTAGCGCGGCACCTGCCCTAGATCACCACGGGCACGGCAAAGCGAGGTAAGAGAATGTTCTCTTACCTCGCTAGAGCTTTGGGTTGGAGCAGGAGTTAGCGCTTGCCCGCTTCAGGAGCCTCGTCCCAGTCGTCTTCAACCCATTCCGCATATGGATCTTCGTAGTCGTTGGACTCGTCGTAGGAGGAGTCTGCTTGAGACTTTCCTGCGAGCTCGCGCTGGAGCGAGTCCAAATCCATATCTGGCGTGTTGTACTTCAACTGACGAGCAACCTTGGCTTGCTTTGCCTTGGCACGGCCGCGACCCATGGCCTGACCCCCTTGGAGTAAACGGGGCGAACGGAAGACCGTCGCCCCAGGGCTTGATTTCTAAATAAGTGTATTCCTGTAAGACACAATAGCGGGTAGTGACGAAAAATGCTCAAACGGGGCTACGATTTTTGGGTTCGCGTCGCAAAAAATCTGAGGTGCATGCGAATGATAGCGCTGTTACCTGCGAAGATAGTGAAGTTAGGGCAAATGTGGTGTTACCCCGTGTTAGAGCCCGCGGAGTCGATCGATGGCGGCTCGGCCCGGTCGTGGTGTCGAATCGTCAGGGATTGAATCTGGATCGACCGCCAATGCGGTGTCGCCAGCTACCAGCGTGGCGGACATAGCGCTGCGTTTGACTAATCCAAGGGCGATAGGACCCAGCTCGTGGTCATGCACCACGGTCCCCAACCTACCGACGGTGCGTCCTCCGGAAGTTATCGAAGTTCCGGGGGCGGGTTGGGTTGGTGCAGAACCATCGAGGTGCAGGAGTACGAGGGCGCGAGGGGAACGTCCGAGGTTATGCACTCGGCTGACGGTTTCTTGCCCGCGGTAGCAACCCTTGTCCAGGTGGACTGCGCGACGCAGGAGTTCTGTGGATTCGTGAGGGATGGATTTTGCGTCCAGGTCTGCTGCGAGTTCCGGCTCGCGGGCGTTGACCCTTGCAGCGGTGAAGGTCATAAGACCGGCGAGTTGCCCTCCGGTGGACTCGAGTTGAGCGGTTGTGGCGTCGATAAGCGTGCGTTCCACAAACAGGTCGGTCCTGGGCGGTCCGGCCCAATCGACGGTGCGGGCGAGGCGGCCGTCGGGGAGGGGGAGCGTGCCGAAGAGGGTAAGGATTCCAAGGTTGGTGACGTCAATGGTGACATCGGACCAGAACACCATTTTGCGGAGGTAATCCAGGAGCGTCTCGGCCTGGGGGTGGGGAACGTCCAGGTAGAAGGTGCCTTCCCGGCGTGTGACGTCCATGTGGTGGAGGATGTGGCCTTGGGCGTCGAGGTCGAGTGCTGCGGCGCTGAAACCGTCAGGAACGTCATCG
Source organism: Corynebacterium sp. NPDC104732 (assembly GCF_055583565.1). NCBI lineage: Bacteria > Bacillati > Actinomycetota > Actinomycetes > Mycobacteriales > Corynebacteriaceae > Corynebacterium > Corynebacterium sp. NPDC104732. The sequence continues at coordinate 1,838 of NZ_JBVJNS010000014.1, read as the reverse complement.
AGCTTTTGGCTCACTAGCTTGTTGAGGAACGCTGGGGCGTCGGGGCCGGACACCGCAATCACCACTCGATGGGAGCGGTCAATAATGGCGGATGTGAATCGTTGTTCGCCCAACGGGTCGCCGTAGTGCCAGGCCACGCCGTGGTGGTCGATGAGTGTGTCGTCGGTCAGTGGCGCTGCGCCTGCTCGGGAGAGCAGCGGGGAAACGTAGTCAGTCACAAAACCGATGTTAGCGCGTAGCCTAGAGGGTATGAGCCCACTGATCTATATCCTTGAGCCATTCGGCGGTTCCACTCGGGAACACAGCCCTGCGTTGCCCATGCTCTTCTGGGACGATGCTGCCGTAACCCGTGGCGACGGGGTATTCGAATCCATTCGCATTGTGGCGGGCACGCCGGTCAACCTGGACCGCCACCTGGCCCGTTTCATTCGTTCTGCCACTTTGCTGGGACTGCCAGCGCCGAACCCGGACCATTGGGCTACCGCGACCCGGGAAGCAGCTGAGAAGTGGGCATCGCTGCACGGGGACGGGGAAGCCGCCTGTACCTGGACGATGTCTCGGGGCAGGGCCTCCCGACCAGACATTCCAAGCACGTGGCTGGTGGTTAAGCCCCTGAGCGAGGAAATCCTTCGGCAGCGCGCTGAGGGAGTGAAAGTGCTCACAGGACCGCGGGGCTATCAGCTCACCAAACTTGCGCCGTGGAGTATCACTGGCGCGAAGACTCTGGCCTATGCGGAGAACATGGCCGCGTTGCGATACGCCCGCAGCCGGGGATTTGACGATGTTATCTTCACCGACGGTGAACAGGTCCTCGAAGGGGCAACCTCCACGATTATCACCGTGCGTGGCAACAAAATTCGCACCCCACAGCCGGGCGCCGAGGTCCTCGCCGGCACCACCCAAGCGCTTCTGTTTAAGCGCGCACTGAAAGCGGGCTGGAACTGCCGAGAAAAGCCGATGTATTACGGCGACTTGCTCAAGGCAGACCAGGTGTGGCTGGTGTCGTCGACGCGGGGCGCGGTGCGGGTCACGCAGCTTGACGACGCCCCCCTGAAGTCCCGCGGCGACCTGGATACAGTCAGAGATTTGCTGGGGCGCTAGCCGATCACGCGCTTGAGTTGGGCAGACATTCTAGGTCGCATTTCGCCAGCCACGAGGCGCTCGTCCACCCAGCCCAGCTCATTGGTGGGTAGGAGGCCGTAGAGGCGTTTACCGGGGCCTAGAGCAGCAGGCCCAGAGGAAGTGACCATGGTGGATGCGGATTCCAGCTGCCAGGCGCGTTCGTTGAGCGGGTTGCCGTAGAAAATTTCCACGACGCCAGTGGAGTGGCAGAGGATGAACTCGATCTCGTCTTTGAGGTCGATGCGGATGAACCCGGTTTCGCGCAGGTCGGCACCGGTTGGGTTGCCTTCTTCGTCGAGCTTCCAGAAGCGGGAATTGTAGGCGATGTAGTTCTCGCCGTCGTGGGCGAAGGTGATTTCCTGGCCGAAGTTGTACTGGCCGTCCACTGCGGTGTCGGCCTGGCCCTCGCCGCGCCACACGCCGATCAAAGGAAGCAGCGCCAGGAGGCCATCGTGCAGACTGGGGCCTTGGCGGAGGTTTGCGGTGTCATCAGGAATGGGAAGTTCACCTAGGCCTGGGATGTTGCGGTCAGCGGTATGTTTCGCTTGCTCTGCTGCCAGGTTGACGGCTTCGGAGCCGCTTAGGGAGTTGTCATTCATGGCCTCTAGCCTAGCGGTTAGTGGCTCTTCCGGTTTTAGAGTGCGTTGATCTTGGTGTGCAGCTGTCCGGAGTGGATCAAGGATCGCAAGATGTAGTGCCCGAGGTTCTTGAACCCC
>NZ_JBVJNS010000013.1:0-60269 GCF_055583565.1 Corynebacterium sp. NPDC104732 | reverse complement strand
GCACTGCTGTTGAAATTCTTTTGGATAAGCCTTCGGCATAATCACACATCCTTGTCGTTGAGGGTTTCACCGTCAACAAGAATCATGACAGCTCACTTCGTTAGTTTCCAAGGGTGCGCCGATTCGAAAGCAAGCTACAGCTCTCCCGCTGAAGCACCCAACCCGACCCTCGACGAGTTTGCAGACTTCATCGCACGAGTGGGCGCCCTCCCTAAAGATTCTTCAATTTCGGTGGACCGTACTAGAGCCTTGGTTGTTCATTATTCCGAACAGCTTCCACCTGAACAGCAGCAAATCATTGAGTCGTGGCCATATGGCAGGGGGAGCATTTATCCCAAACGTGAACTCGGAGTGATCTAGATCCAACTCACCGCCGTCATTAAGCCTGCTTTTGTGTGGTCGTTATCTTTTGCGGTTTGCGCTGAACCAGGGTTTCTTTGCCGTGGAACATCCACATGAGCGCAGCAACCATCGCGACTGCGGAGCAAGAAAGGAACGCGGTGTTGTAGCCGTAGGCGTCGGCGAGGGCACCGACCAGGATGGGACCCATGATGGCGCCAAGGTCTTGTGCCATTTGGAAGTTGGCGAGAACTTTGCCACCAGAACGGTCATTGCCGATGAGATCTGCGAGCGTAGCTTGCTGCGCCGGGTTAAGCAGACCGCCACCGATGCCAGCGAGAAGACTGAACGCGATGACCGCTAACGGGGTCGAGGCGAAGCCTAGGATGCCTGTGAAGAGCAGGTTGAGCAACAGCCCGGTGACGATCATGGGTTTGCGGCCACGGGCGTCGGCAAGCCTGCCAGAAAACTGGATGGCGATAGCACTGCCCAGAGCAAAAGCAGCCATGGCGAGGCCTGCAATGGCACCGCCTTTATGAAACACCGATGCTGCGAAGAGTGGCAAAATGGCGACACGGACGCCGAAGTTCACCCAGCCGTTCACAAAGCCGGACAGCAATGCAGATTGATAAGACGGATGGTGAATGACCTCGCTGACCAGCACCGCGGGCAACGCCACCTTGACCTGCTCTTGCTCCGGTTTCGGGCGCAGCAGGAAGCCAACCAACACTGTCACCAGCAACAACGCCCCGCCATAAATCAGGAATGGCACCCGCATACCGAGGGGCTCCACCAGCGCGCCCAACACCGGGCCGAGCACATTGCCGATCAGGAAGGCGCTCGCATAGGCTGACGACGCCCTACCCCGAATCTGCGGCGGAGAGTGCTGCACAATGAAGCCCATTGCTGAGACCGTAAACATCGTCGACCCCACGCCCCCGATTAGCCGCAGCGCCAAAATATGCCAAAATTCCTGCGCGAAAGCGATGCTTCCAGTGGTCGCCGCGACGATCACCAATCCGAGCATGTACACCCGACGCGAGCCAAGCTTATCGACGGCCATTCCCGAAAAAGGCGCGAAGAGCAACCGTGACAGGGCAAACACGGAAATCACCGCACTAGCTGCAGCAACGCTCACATCGAAGCTGCGCGCAAACTGCGGCAGAATCGGCGCGATAATGCCAAATCCAAGGGCAATGATGAACGCGCCGGCAACGAGAACCCAGATTTCGTAGGGAATTTTGGTTTTTGTTGGCATGGCACTTAACAGGCTACCACCGTTTCACATTCGAACATGTGTGCTAGTTTTTAATAATTGTGTCTGAACTTAGTTTTATGGTGAGGTCATGATCAAAGCACAGCACACAACCAGTACGTTTCCCTTGTCCACTCCAGACGCAGTTGCCCACATCCGACAGCACAGTCAGCGTGCTCTCGACACGGTAGCCATGACCATGTCTCACCCCCGCTCGCTCGCACGTGAAACCCCTACCTGGCGTCCCCCGACCATCCGGATGAGTCCGGAATTCGGATTGTCTTCAATCAATTTCACCATTTCACGGCGCCGCGTCGGACAACTCGCCCGCGCCAGAATCCGGGGCTACGGCGAGACCCGCACCGCAGCCTACCTGATAACGGTTCGACTCACCGCCTCCGACGGGCGCCAACTGTGCCACACCGAAGCGGAAAGTTGGATCCGCGCACTCCTACCCGACGCTGGTCAATACACCGTTCACCGCATGGCTGGCGCAGGCGCTCCCACCTACTGCTGGGTAGTCGACCAACACTTCCAGCCCATTGAATCCCCCGCGTCACTGTTCAACCCCGCAACATCGGCTGCCTAGGGAAGGTCTGTCACGTGGTAGTCACGCGCAATGTGGCTGGTTGCCTTCCCCCAGGCGCTAGCCTGAACACGCCTCTGATGCAGCTCGAATGCGTCCCTGTCTGTGAATTCTTCCCGAACCTGCCACACCAGCGGATCTTCGGTGGGAGTCACCTCAAACATCAGGCACCCCGGCTCGGCACGGGTCAAGGCCACATGCGCGGGCAGATAGTTACTCACCAGCTGCGCATCCTCCTTCGTTGCGCATCGCAGCATACCGGTGAGTCGAATCGTCACGATCGCTTCCTCCAGAACGGGATAGGGTTCCAGGAGCTAGTCCTCGTAGTCTTCCAGGTCGTCGTCCAATTCCTCATCAAGCTCTTCGGTGAAGATGTCATAGACTTCCGGCCCATCAAATTCGTCGTCGTCAAACGGTGTGAGCTGGGATTCCCAATCTTCTGCTTGGTCTGCGGCAAGCGAGAGGACATCGAAAAGCCGGTCAAAGTCCGTGAAGCTTCCCAAATCAAGGATCTCACTCACCTGGCTTGCCACATCCTCTTGGATGTTTTCGAACAGGCGCGCACGGTCTTCGTCGCTCAGTTCCTCGGCATCCTCCGCGTCCCATACTTCCGCGATCGCCTCATCAACGAGGTCCTCATAGCCCGCATCCACCGAAACGAAAGCAACAAACGCCGTCGGCACGTCTTCGTGGACATCAACCAGGACGCGCAGCTCAGAAGTCTCAGCAACATCGGCGATCACCAGATTCGGATCATCGGTCGACTGGTAGAACTCCAGGTCTGCAATACGTTCATCGGTGCCGAGCAACAAGTCAGACAGCAAGGTCACAACCTGGTCGGTGGCCACGTGGCGTCCAACCGTAGTCAGCGCATCCTCCACAGAGAACACCACCGACACCAGGACCGCCTCGAAATCCTCGTCATCCTCCGTGACGTCAGCTGCCGCAACATAGACATTGGCAGCGGGCAGGATCGGGTCGATCTCGACGAACTGGATTTCCAGTTCCGACGTGATCGGTACGAACATGGTGTCGTCGTTAACCCTAGATTCGATACCTTCCGCATCAAGTGCGGCGGCAATGTCTTCGAAAAAGCTCATAACGTGACACGTTCCTTCCGGAAAACTACAGGAGAGACTCCGACTCGTCTCAGCCTAGTCGGAACTTCCCCACCGCGCCGTGAAAATCACCACGCAAACGAATCAGCCAGCGCAATCATATCCTGCACCCGCTTCTCAGCAGGGCGTTTCGGACACGACGTGCACAGTCCCGACCCCGGTGAACGGTACACCATGCAGCACGACTGGCGGGGCGCGAAAACAAACATATCATCTGTTGCTTCCGCATCTGCGAGGGACACCACCTCACCATCCAGCACACCGAAATACGATCCCGCAGGCCCAGCGAACCCCGCCACCAAGTCCCGAGCGACCGACACCCCCAATGCCGGAGAGAAATGCTCGTTCCCCGCCTCCAACGCGGACTGCCGCAATGCATCCACCATCAAAGACACTAACGGCGCCGGCCGCAATGAGAACTCACTGCACAAGACGTCGATAAGCGGTGCAGTCGACTCAGCAAGGCAGGCCCCGGCCTCCGCCACAGACGGCGCAGACACAGACGTGGAAAAGCCCGTCCAAAACCCAGAACAACGCAGTTCCCCCGCATCGAATGACAGCGAAGGAACCGCATCGAACCCCACCATCAGATGCACCGACGGTGCAACCACACCACCGCCGAAGCTGTACCACCACAACTGCGCCAACTGCTTAGGAGGCAACTGGAACTGCTCCGCGCCCGCAGCAACAGAGTCCGCGATCCAGTCGGTACCGGAAACCACCGCCCCGCCAGACACAAACTGCTCAAACCGGGGACTTTCAGCCACCAAGGACCCCCAAGGCAATGACACGATGTTTCTCCTCAGCATCGAAAAACGCATTACCCTTGTCATTATGGTTAATTTCGTCGACCGAGACACCACTTTGTGTATTTCTTTAGCTGCGCGCCCCTCCAATCACGGGGTACGGTTCCACAATTGGCTCTACGCCGAATTAGGGCTGAACTACCTGTATAAAGCAGTGGCCCCCACTGACATCGTGGCAGCTGTTGCAGGAATACGTGGCCTGGCTATCCGTGGTGCGGGCGTATCCATGCCCTACAAGGCTGACGTGATCCCACTGATCGACGAGCTCGACCCCAGCGCCGCACGCATCCAATCCGTCAACACTATCGTCAACACCGATGGCCACCTCAAGGGCTACAACACCGACTACATCGCGGTAGCGCACCTGCTCCAATCTCACCAAGTGCCACGAGAACTCCACGTCGCGGTGCGCGGATCAGGTGGCATGGCCAACGCGGTAGTCGCAGCACTGGCCGACTACGGCATGACCGGCACTGTCGTTGCCCGCAATCAGGCCACCGGCAACGCCCTTGCAGCGCGCTACGGGTGGGAGTTTTCCACTTTTGTCCCAGAAGATGCCGAATTGTTAGTTAACGTCACCCCACTGGGAATGTACGGGGATGCCGAAGGCGAACAAGCCTTCACCGACGAGCAGATCTCTCGGGCCACCATCGTCTTCGATGTCGTGGCATATCCAGTGGAAACACCACTCATCAAGGCCGCTACTCGGCTAGGCAAACCAACTATCAACGGCGGCGAAGTGGTGGCTCTCCAAGCCACCGAACAATTCATTCTTTACACCGGTATCCGCCCCACCGATGAACAAATCATGGCCGCTGAGGAATATTCGCAGCAGAATTGATGTTGGACTGATCCTGGCCACCAGCCAGGAATTCCACAACGAAAGGCAGAAAACAAATGACCAACCCAGTGATCACCGACGCCCTGAGCTCCGACGCAGCCACCCTCAAGGAAAACGCCGGTATCAGCGGGCGCATGCTTATCGACGGCCTCGATCACGCAGTCCGCATCCAGACCAGCGCCGTGGAAGGCTATGTCCGCTGGGTCCGTGGCAACAATCCTGACGCCACCCCGGCGCAGATCCAGCTGGAACTAGACAAGCACTTTAAGCGTCTCGCCACCGGCTCTGGCGGTGCCGCGGGACTTGCTTCCGCGCTACCAGGTGTCGGTTTCGTCACCGGTGCAGCAGCTGTCGGCGCTGAATCCCTCGTTTTCCTCGACGCAGCAGCCCTGTACACCGCGGCCTCCGCCCACCTGCGCGGTGTGGATATCCGCGATCCAGAACGCCGCCGCGCGCTCATCCTGGTGGTGATACTGGGCGCTCCTGGTACCGCGCTGGTTGATACGCTGCTCGGCGACATCGGCACAGGAAAAGACGCCAACGTAGCTGCCCGAATCAACCGGGCCACCATCCCAGGACTCAGCACTATCAATGCCCAATTGATGAAAATGGCCCGTGCCCGGCTCACCAAGCGTATCCGGAACATGTGGATCGGTAAGCTGCTACCACTGGGAGTCGGGCTGGTTGTCGGTACCGTGGCGAACCGCAAGCTCGCGGACCAGGTCATTAAAAATACTCGCGAATCCATGGGCCCTATCCCAGGGGATTTCCTCCAGCCCCTGCCACAGAAGGAGCCGAAGAAGCAGCGCGGCCTTTGGAAGCTGACTAAGAAGAAATAACCGTTGAATAGCACCAAGAAACTGTGGGGCGTCGTCGTCTCATCCCCGTTGGCCACGCTGCTCGCCATGCTGGCCACCGTCGGTGTCGTCTCCTTCGAGCTCACCATCCCGCTACTCACCAAAGATGCGGTCGATGTCGCTCTCGGCGAGGCAACCGGAGCCTGGGCCACTCGGCTGGTCCCCCAGTTCTCTCCGCTGCTCACCATCATCATCGTGCTCGTCGCCGTTGCGCTCGGGAGATTCATCTCCCAGTTCGGCCGTCGCTACACCGCTGGCCTGCTTTCCATCAACGTGCAACACCGCCTGCGTATCGCTATCCTCGACGCGCTGCAAAAACTCGATGGCCCCGGCCAAGACCGCATCCGCGTCGGACAAGTGGTGAGCAGATCCATTTCGGACATCACCATGATCCAAGGCCTCGTGGCGATGTTCCCCCTCGGCGTCGGCCATGTGTTGAAACTGATATTCACGGTGGTCGTGATGTTAGTGCTGTCCCCCTTGCTTGCACTCGTTGCGATAGCCTCACTGCCGCTGATCTTCTTCGGCGCCCTTGCTTCCCGAAAACCCATGTTCGCGGCCACCTGGGCAGCGCAACAATCCGCAGCAGACCTCGCCACTCACGTGGAGGAAACTGTTACCGGTATTCGCGTTGTCAAGGCGTTTGCGCAGGAGCAACGTGAAATCGACGCCATCGAAAAAGCTGGCCGGAAAGTGTATGCGGACCGGATGCGTAGCGCTCGCCTCACCGCACGCTTCCAACCAATGGTGGACCAACTCCCCCAGCTCGCATTAGTGGCAAATATTGCGCTTGGCGGTTGGCTTGCGCTCTCTGGGGCCATTACCATCGGTACGTTTGTTGCCTTCGCTGCCTATCTCTCCTCCCTCACCGCCGTGTCCCGCATGCTCTCCGGGCTCGCGCTTCGGATCAATATGTCCCGTTCGTCCGTGTCGCGTGTCTTCGACGTCCTCGAGCTCAAGCCAGAACACCAAGACCCAACTACGCCCACTCCCATTCCTGACGGTCCACTGGGGCTAGCGCTAAACGATGTCATCTTCCGTGACGGTGACCGCCGTATCCTAGATAAGCTGAGTTTCACCGTCAGCCCCGGGGAAACTCTCACTCTCGTCGGGCCTCCCGGCGCGGGAAAAACCATGGCGGTACAGCTCATGGGCGCGTTTTACCAGCCCGATAGCGGTTCGTTATCCCTGCTGAGCAGCAATAACGCAATTGATTTCGCTAAACTGCACCGCGCGGAGCTGCGTCGCAGCATCTGCGTGGTTTTTGATGAGCCATTTCTCTACAGCGACACCATTCGCATGAACCTCACCATGGGAGGGGCCTATACGCAAGAGGAGATCGAGCACGCGGCCCGCGCCGCCCAGGCACATGAGTTCATCACTGAATTAGCAGATGGCTACGACCAGGTCGTCGGCGAGCGGGGGCTCACTTTGTCGGGTGGTCAGCGCCAGCGGATCGCCCTCGCCCGCGCGCTACTGGCCCGCCCGAGGATCCTCATCCTCGACGATGCCACCTCAGCCATCGACGCCACCACCGAGGCCCGCATTTATGCGACGCTCCGACGCGACTTCCACGACGTCACCATCATTGCCGTCGCCCACCGCCAATCCACACTTGACTTAGCAGACCGAATCGCACTCATCGAGCGGGGCCAGGTCACTGCGATAGGCCCGCTGTCGACGATGCGTGGCAACGCGCGCTTCGCCCGCCTGATGGACCTGAACTTCCGGGAGGACACCGGCGAACACTTGCCCTTTGATGAGCAAGGATGCGCCGAACCCGAGTGGGACAAGCTCTGGCCCTGCCAAGAACCGAACCCACAAGGAATCACCGCTGTCACTACACAAGAAGCCGCCGGGGTGGTCGCCGGCCCTATGGGTCGGGGCGGTGGCCGTGGAGGCATGGGAATGGCTGCGGCGATCCCAGCTACCCCGGAGCTGTTAGAGCAGGTGGAAAAGCTGCCGCCGGCGTCGGAAAGCCCGCGACTAGATACCCGGCAGGCCCGCACTACCCGGGAGCCCTTCCGGCTGCTGCCATTATTTCGGCAGGTTCGGTGGCTCATCGTCGCGGTGATTGGCTGCCTGCTTATCGGTGTCGCCGCAGACCTTGCGTTCCCGACTCTCGTCCGCTTCGCCATCGATCGTGGAGTCTTAGCGCAGGATGCCTCTGCTCTGTGGCTCATCGCCGGAGTTGGTGCCGTCATTGTGCTCATCAGCTGGATCACCGCCATGGTTCAAACAGTGCTCACTGCCCGCACCGGCGAACGGCTCCTGTTCGGCCTGCGGCTACGCACCTACGCACACCTAATGAGGCTCAGCCTCGACTACTTCGAACGCACCATGTCCGGTCGCATCATGACGCGCATGACTACTGACATCGACGCGCTCTCCTCGTTCCTGCAAACCGGGGTGGCACAAGCAATTGTGTCGCTCGCTACCCTGCTGGGAATTTCCGGAATGCTACTGGCCACCGACACCCGCCTCGCGCTCGTCGCGCTCGCGTCGCTACCTATCCTGATCGTGGCCACCCACTTCTTCCGTAGAATCTCCGCACGCCTCTACGCCCAAGCCCGCGAGGAAATCAGCACGGTCAACGCCATGTTCCACGAAAACATCTCCGGGCTACGGATTTCCCAAATGCATGGCATGGAAGCACACTCGCTCCGCGAGTTCGAGGATGCGGCCGACACGTACCGTCGTACCCGAATCGCTTCGCAAACCGCGGTCGCCCTCTACTTCCCCGGCATCGGCGCCCTCAACGAACTCGCAGCCGCCGCTGTCCTCGGTTTCGGAGCCCACCACGTCCTCCAGGGCGACATTTCCGCCGGCGTGCTCGTTGCATTCGTGATGTACATGGGTCTCCTTTTTGGCCCCGTCCAACAGCTTTCGCAGCTTTTCGACGGCTACCAGCAGGCAGCCGTGGGGCTAACCCGAATCTCGGAACTGCTCGCCACCGCGCCGACTGTCGCCGATAACGGAACCGCGCCCGGCGCCGACACCGCCGCCCGAGGCACGCTGGCCATGGCCGATGTTTCCTTTGGATACGGTCCCGATCTTCCTGTGGTTACCGAACACTTGTCCCTCAGCATCGAACCGGGCTCCACGGTGGCTCTCGTGGGCGCAACCGGCTCCGGGAAGTCCACCTTGGTCAAACTGCTCGCCCGCTTCTACGACCCGGTCGCTGGAACAGTAACTGCGTCCGGCACAGATATCCAGCACTTCCCACTGCATGATTGGCGTCGTACCATCGGGCTCGTCCCCCAGGAGTCGCATCTGTTCAGTGGCACCGTAGCCGACAACATCGCCTACGGGCGTCCCACGGCGAACGAAGCAGAGATCACCGCTGCCGCGCGACGCGTCGGCGCACTCACCGCGATCGCAGCAATTCCCGGTGGTTTCAACCATCCCGTCGGCGAACGAGGTCGGGGACTGTCCTCCGGGCAACGTCAATTGATCGCCCTAGCGCGGGCAGAAATGTGCCAACCAGCGATCATGCTGCTCGACGAAGCCACCGCAACCCTCGACCCCGCAACCGAAGCCACGATCCTCAACGCTTCAGACCGCGTCACCTCAACCCGAACATCAATAATTGTGGCGCATAGGCTCGCCACCGCCGCCCGAGCAGATCGCATCCTCGTCGTATCCGCCGGTCAAGTAACCGAAGATGGCACCCATGACGAGCTACTCGCTACCAAAGGCGCGTATGCCACGATGTGGCACGCGCAGCCCTAACCAGCGAGTGGGGAACGGGCCGTCGATAAGCGTGCCCCTTCCCCCTAAAAACACCCCAATAGGGGTAGAGTTCTGTTACTAGATAAAACCCCGCTTAACTGCGTGACTTTATGGGCTAAAACACGTTAGCCTGTAGTGAACTACTACAGTTGAATCTGACGTAATCTTTTACAACGGAAATGAGGCGAGACCCTGCCGTGAGCAGCGCTAGTAACTTCGGCCAGAACCAGTGGCTAGTTGACGACATGTTCCAGCAATACCAAAAGGATCCGCAATCGGTAGATCCTGAGTGGCGCGAACTTTTTGAGAAGCAAGGCGCCCCCGCTACCCCCGAAAAACCAGCACAGGCATCGAAGCCAACCCCGGAGACCGCATCGGCCCCAGCTGCACCACAGCCAGCTGCCTCGAAGCCAGCCGCTGCGACGAAGAAGCCAACCAGCTCCGGCCCCGCATCCAACTCGTCTGCGGCTGCACTGCGCAAGGCCGAAGAGGCGAAGAAGGCAAAGTCCCCAATGGGGCGCGCTGGCGAACTTCCTGCCGCTGAAAAGGCTCCGCTGAAGGGTATTTACAAGGCAATTGCAAAGAACATGGATATTTCGTTGGAGATTCCAACCGCAACATCCGTGCGCGATATGCCTGCCCGCCTCATGTTTGAAAATCGCGCGATGGTCAATGACCACCTGAAGCGTACTAAGGGTGGCAAGATCTCCTTCACCCACATCATCGGCTACGCCCTGGTGAAGGCCATCATGGCTCACCCAGACATGAACAACTCGTATGATGTCGTCGACGGCAAGCCAACCCTCATCCGCAATGAGCATATTAACCTTGGCCTCGCTATCGACCTTCCACAAAAGGATGGCTCCCGCGCCCTCGTGGTAGCAGCTATCAAGGAATGTGAAAAGATGAGCTTTTCCGAGTTCATCGATGCTTACGAGGACATCGTCAAGCGTGGTCGCGAGAACAAGCTGACCATGGATGATTACCAGGGCATCACGGTGTCCCTGACCAACCCAGGTGGCATCGGTACCCGCCACTCTGTGCCACGTTTGACCAAGGGCCAGGGCCTCATCGTGGGCGTCGGCTCCATGGATTACCCAGCCGAGTTCCAGGGCGCTTCTGAGGATCGTCTGGCTGAGCTGGGCGTCGGCAAGCTGGTGACCATCACCTCCACCTACGACCACCGCGTCATTCAGGGCGCGGAGTCCGGCGAGTTCCTGCGTACCATGTCGCAGCTGCTTATCGACGACGTGTTTTGGGATCACGTGTTCGACACGATGCATGTCCCATACACCCCAATCCGTTGGGCCCAGGACGTGCCAAACACGGGTGTGGACAAGAACACCCGCGTGATGCAGCTCATCGAGGCGTACCGCTCTCGTGCACACCTGATCGCAGACACCAACCCACTGCAGTACAAGCAGGAGGGCATGCCGGTTCCGGACCTGCGGGATCTGGATATCGCTTCGCATGGTCTGACCCTTTGGGATTTGGACCGCACGTTCCATGTCGGTGGCTTCGCCGGCCGTGAGACCATGACGCTGCGTGAAGTCCTGAAGACGCTGCGCGCCGCCTACACCTTGAAGGTTGGTTCCGAGTACACCCACATCTTCGACCGCGACGAGCGCACCTGGCTGCAGGACCGCCTCGAGGCTGGTATGCCAAAGCCAACCCGCGCGGAGCAGAAGTACATCCTGCAGAAGCTCAACGCTGCAGAGGCATTTGAGAACTTCCTGCAGACCAAGTTCGTCGGCCAGAAGCGCTTCTCCTTGGAAGGCGCAGAGTCTCTCATCCCGCTGATGGATGCTGCCATTGACACCGCTGCTGGCCAGGGCCTGGACGAGGTCGTCATCGGTATGCCACACCGCGGCCGCCTGAATGTGCTCGCCAACATTGTGGGCAAGCCTTTCGGCCAGATTTTCAACGAGTTCGAGGGCAATATGTCCATCGACACCGCTGGTGCTTCCGGTGACGTGAAGTACCACCTGGGTGCTGAGGGCAAGCATATCCAGATGTTCGGCGATGGCGAAATCAAGGTCACCCTGACTGCGAACCCATCTCACCTGGAAGCTGTCAACCCAGTGATGGAAGGTATCGCACGTGCGAAGCAGGACATCCTGGACAAGGGCCCAGACGGCTACACTGTTGTCCCAATTCTGCTGCACGGTGACGCTGCTTTCGCTGGCCTGGGCATCGTCCCAGAGACCATCAACCTGTCCCAGCTGCGTGGCTACAACGTCGGTGGCACCATCCACATTGTGGTGAACAACCAGATTGGCTTCACCACTACCCCTGATTCCGGCCGTTCTAGCCACTACGCCACTGACTACGCCAAGGCTTTCGGTTGCCCTGTGTTCCACGTCAACGGCGATGACCCAGAGGCTGTTGTCTGGGTGGGCCAGCTGGCCACCGAGTACCGTCGTCGCTTTGGTAAGGACGTCTTCATCGACCTCATCTGCTACCGCCGTCGTGGCCACAATGAGGCCGATGACCCATCGATGACCCAGCCAAAGATGTACGACGTCATCGACGATAAGCCAGGCGTGCGCGCACAGTACGCAGACAACCTCCTGGGCCGCGGTGATCTCTCCGACGCCGAGGCGGAGGCAGTTGCTCGTGACTTCCACGACCAGATGGAATCCGTCTTCAACGAAGTCAAGTCTGCCGAGAAGGATCCGCTGCGCCAGCAAGAGGGCATCACCGGTTCCCAGAAACTGCCTCACGGCCTGGAGACCGCTATCACCGAAGCTGACCTGGCTGAAATCGGTGGCGCATGGCACAACATCCCCGAAGGTTTTAAGGCCCACACGCGTGTCGCTCCGATCGCGGAGAAGCGTGCCAAGGCTGCCGTCGAGGGTGGCATCGACTGGGGTTGGGCTGAGCTCATCGCTTTCTCCTCTCTCGCTAACGCCGGTAAGGTTGTTCGCCTCGCGGGTGAGGATGTCCGTCGTGGTACCTTCACCCAGCGTCACGCGGTGATGATCGATCCAGAGACCGCTGCTGAGTACAACCCAGTTCACGAGCTGGCCCAGGCCAAGGGCAACGGCGGTAAGTTCATGATCTACAACTCGGCACTGACGGAGTACGCAGCCATGGGCTTCGAGTACGGCTACTCTGTGGGTAACCCGGACGCTGTTGTCGCCTGGGAAGCACAGTTCGGTGACTTCGCTAACGGCGCCCAGACCATCATCGACGAGTACATCTCTTCCGGTGAGGCTAAGTGGGGCCAGGAGTCTGGTGTGATCCTGCTGCTGCCACACGGCTACGAGGGCCAGGGCCCAGACCACTCCTCCGCTCGCATCGAGCGTTACCTGCAGCTGTGTGCTGAGGGTTCCATGACGGTGGCTCAGCCTACCTCCCCAGCGAACTACTTCCACCTGCTGCGTCGTCACGCCCTCGGCGAGCTGAAGCGCCCACTGGTCGTGTTCACCCCGAAGTCGATGCTGCGTATGAAGGCTGCAACCTCCTCAATTGAGGAGTTCACCAAGGTGAAGAAGTTCCGCTCCGTCATCAACGACCCACGCATCCAGGACGCTTTCGGCAATGTCGTCGGCGATCCGTCCAAGATCAAGACGGTGCTGTTGGTGTCCGGCAAGCTGTACTACGACTTGGAGAAGCGTCGCAAGAAGGACGGCCGCGAGGATGTCGCGATTGTTCGCCTTGAGCAGCTGCACCCAATCCCCCACAACCGTCTCCGTGAAATCTTCGAGATGTTCACCAACCTGGAAGAGGTTCGCTTCTGCCAGGACGAGCCAGCCAACCAAGGCCCATGGCCGTTCTACGCACTGAACCTGCCAGAGGTGCTGCCTGAGCTACCGAAGATGAAGCGCGTATCTCGCCGTGCACAGTCCTCCACCTCGACGGGCATCAACAAGGTGCACCAGCTCGAGCAGGCTGCGCTTATCGACGAAGCATTTGCCTAATGCCTTAGTGGCACGAGCGTGAAACCGGTTATCCCAACTCACGGGATAGCCGGTTTTTCTGTTACACTTATCCGCATCTCAGATTATTCCTATATAGCAGAATTGGTAAGACGATCAATACGCTCGGCACACCTCACGAGGTTCAAGATCAGGGCTATGCCATGCAGTTAGCGGCACTTGGATGGCTCAGCTTTATGCCCTTAGTGTGGCTTGCGGACTTCACGCCAATAGACTCAGTGTTCTCAGGAATCGGGCGTTTTGGTGCGTTTTTCATGATTCTGATGGCTGTAATTGCCTTGAATTTCGCGCTTCCGAAGTCACTGAATTTGCCAAAGAACCTGAGCATCGTCATCGCTCTCTTAGCTTTGGCGCTGCAGTTCCTCTGCGCACGGGAGCAACTGGCAGTGTTCCCGCAGATAGATCAGGTACTGACCGCTTTAGTCATATCACACGCCCTCATGATCGCCGCGGCGGTACCGTTGGCGTACTGTTTTTACCGACATCCGCTGTTCCCAAACTGGATTGCTGTCGGAATTGTGCTGGACTGCATTTTCTGGACAGGCTATTACTGGATTGCCACCGAGGGGCTTCTCATCGGTTCCCCCACTGAGTATGCGGTGATCCCGTTCATTCTTTTTGAAGTTTCCCTGGGAATCATCGGCTTTCGCGCTGGGGCACAGATGCAGAGCTACGCGTTCGAACAAACACTGCAACGACGATCATCACAATCCCTATCATCTCGACTGCGCTGAGCTGCTGGCGTAGTACCACGAAGCCAACTACGGTAGCCACAAGCGGAAGCAGCGCTGTGAGTAATGCAAAATAGCTCGATCCGGCGAGAGCAAGAGATCTCATATCTAGGGTGTATGGAATGAGCGCAGACAAAATCCCCAGAACGAAGGCAAGTCCTATGAACTGGGGCCAGCCAGCTGCCACCTGATGCGGCGCCATCATCAGCGCCACGGGCAGGGTCAGCAGTGAACCATAGACGAAGCCCACAGTGAGGCCCTGCACCGGTTTATCCAGGGACACTCGATGTCCCAGCACTATGTACAGCGCCCACAGCAGCGCCGAGAGCAAAGCGAACGCTACCCCGCGCGCACTGCCCGACCATTGCACGCCCGACAGCAGTATCACGCCACTTCCCGCGAGAAGCAAAGCGCCCCAGTCTCTCCAACCACGCGTTCCAAGTGCGGCCACAACCACAGGTCCAAAGAATTCAATCGCCACCGCTGTGCCCAGTGGCAACTCAGCAATGGCCCCGTAAAACGACATGTTCATCCCGATCGTAGCCAGGCCATAAAGGGCCGCAGCTCCGCCAGCTGCACCGCTAAACGACGCCCACGATGGCCGAACCGCAATGAGCAACAGCACAGTGGCCGTCGTTACGCGCAGCCATGCCACGAACAGCGGGTTAGCTTGCGCAAACAGACTGACTGCCACCGCGGCGCCACAGTAAAGCGAGACCCCGGAGACGAGCGTCAGGATGATTGGAACAGTTCTCACCTAGCTAACAATAGCGGTGTGTGATGATAGAAGGTTCTTAAAGCTGGTAAGATTCTGCGACGGTAATATCCCCGGAAATGTAAGTGGAGAAAAAGTGAATGAGCGTAGTCTAGGCACCGCCTACGACTGTCTGGATCAAGGCCGGGCTATGCTTTTTTGCGCAGGCGGATGGGTAGTTTATTTAATTCTGGTGTCTGTCGCTGACATCATTAACCCCGGCTCGATCTTCTCTGCACTAACCAGGTTTGGCAGCACGACTGTGTTCATTTGTGCTGTCCTCGCATTCCCAAGCAGCATGCCGGCTTTCTTGAAAGTCCCAACGCGAATCACTGTTGGCTTCGCTCTCATAGGCAGTGCAGTGCTGCTGTCAGGTGTTTTCAATCTAATGGAGCATATCCCGAATATCGGGCAGTTCACCGCCTCTTTTTTGTTCGCACAGCTTCTCTATGCTGGGGCCTCTTCGCTTTATCGTATTGTTTTCTACAGCACCCATTGTTCCCATCCTGGATTGCGATTGCGTTGGCGATAGACGCGACGTTCTGGGTTGCCTATTACATCATCACTTCCCAGACTGGGTGGAACTTATTTCTGGAAGTTTTGGCCTGGGGACCAAGCATGGTGGTGGAGAGCTGCATCGCGTTCTACTTAGCCAAAGTGGGACTCCAGCTGCAAAAAGCGCCCAAAACAATCCTTTAGGGTTGGGTAGCAAAAGTGTGTCGGGTCGACATCGCTTCTATCCGATGGTGTTTTTGTATTCCGACGTTGCGTTGCTCGTGGATTGAGATAACGTCCACGTGTTCCATCTCAGGGTGAAAGAGGGCACTACATCGCATAGGGCCGCTTGGTAGACAATGGTTATAGATGACGCTCGCCTTAAGGGTTAAAGAGCAAGAATTCTGTCCCCGTCGGCCGGGCATTGTTGCGTCTAGTAAATGATATGGTTCCGGGTCACCGGAGACACGAAACCGCACCTGCTAGCACAGGTGCGGTATCAATCACAGTATTGATCAAGGGTTGTGCGTCTATACGACCCGAAGCAATATACACCAGTAATTTACATGTCCTGACCTTGCTCCATCACGGAAGCTAGACACACTTTTTGCCCCTTTTTAACAGTGGCTAGGCCTTAGCCACCTGAGCCACTACGCCCTTGAGCACCTCAGTGCCCTCCACCGGAGAAGTGGCGACCTCAAAGGAGGTGGCTAGCACTTCCGCCGCGATGTGATCAGCGTGGCGACGTGCCCACTCTTCCTTCTCAGCAGGAACAGACAGCACCACCTGAATGCGGTCCGTGACATCAAAGTCAGCTGCCTTGCGCGCATCCTGCAGGCCACGGATCACGTCGGCTGCCCAGCCTTCGGCTTCCAGTTCCTCGGTGACGGTCATGTCCAAGGACACCAGGCCGCCGAAGCCCACCACCTGTGCGGTGGAATCGGGGTTAGCGGCGACGAGGCGTTCGGTGAATTCGCCGTCGTGAAGCTCAATGCCATCGGCGAGCACGGTGTCACCGTTGCGGGTGTAGTTCCCCGCCTTCACTGCCTTGATGGCGTGCTGGACGTCGCGTCCCAGGCGAGGGCCTGCGACCTTAGCATTCACCACGACCTCGAAGCGTCCGACCGCATCTACATCGTCGGAGAGCACAACGTTCTTGACGTTGACCTCGTCGCGGATGATCGGGGCGAACTCGGCCAAGCGCTCGGAACCAGGCAGCGCCACGGTGAGCTGAGGCAGCGGCAGGCGGTTGCGCAGCTTGTTTGCCTTACGCACCGAGGACGCCGCCGAGCACACTCCGCGGACGCCATCCATTGCCTCGACAAGGGCATCGTCCGCTGGGTAGTCCGCAGCCACCGGGAAGTCCGCCAGGTGGACAGAGCGTTCCCCTGTCAGGCCCTTGTAGATCACCTCGGTTGCCATCGGCAGCAATGGAGCAGCCACGCGGGTCAGGGTATGCAGCACGGTGTACAGCGTGTTGAAGGCCTCCGGGTACTGCTCGTCGCCCGCCCAGAACCGGTCACGGGAACGGCGCACGTACCAGTTGGTCAGCACGTCGCAGAACGTGCGCACCAGGTCACAGGCACTCGCGATGTCGGTGTTGTCCAGCGCTTTTTGCACGTCGGCAACCAAATTGTGGGTCTTGGCCAGGATGTAGCGGTCCAGCACATCCGTGGCGTCAGTGGAGAACTCGGCAGGCTTGGAAGCATACAGCTGCAGGAAGCTGTATGCGTTCCACATTGGCAGCAGAGCCTGGCGTACGCCCTCGCGAATGCCCTGTTCTGTGACGATCAGATTGCCACCACGCAGGATTGGGGAGGACATCAGGAACCAACGCATGGCATCGGAACCGTCGCGGTCGAACACCTCGTTGACGTTCGGGTAGTTGCCCTTGGACTTGGACATCTTAAGGCCGTCATCGCCGAGAACGATGCCGTGAGCCACAACCTTTTTAAACGCCGGGCGGTCAAACAGCGCCGTAGCCAGCACGTGGAGGGTGTAGAACCAACCGCGGGTCTGGCCGGAATACTCCACGATGAAGTCCGCGGGCGAGTGCGTATCAAACCAGTCCTTGTTCTCGAACGGGTAGTGCTTCTGGGCGAACGGCATGGAGCCGGATTCGAACCAGCAGTCGAGGACCTCTGGCACGCGGCGCATCATGGACTTGCCGGTCGGATCATCCGGATTCGGGCGGGTCAGTTCGTCGATGTACGGACGGTGCAGGGAGGTTGGGCGCACGCCGAAGTCGCGCTCCAGCTCATCCAAGGATCCGTAGACATCCACACGTGGATACTTCTCATCGTCAGAAATCCAGACCGGAATTGGGGAGCCCCAGTAGCGGTTACGGGAGATGTTCCAGTCGCGGGCGCCTTCCAGCCACTTACCGAACTGGCCGTCGCGGATGTGAGCAGGCATCCAGTCGATGCCTTCCTTGTTCAGCTCGACCATGCGGTCGCGGAACTTAGTCACAGCCACGAACCACGATGGCAGTGCCATGTAGATCAGTGGCTCGCCGGAGCGCCAGGAGTGCGGGTAAGAGTGCTCGATCGTCTGCTGGCGCACGACACGACCGGTGGCTTTCAGGTCCTTGATGATCTGCTTGTTCGCATCAAAGACCAGCTGACCTTCGTAAGGGGCCACCAGTGAGGTGAACTTGCCGTCCATGCCGACTGGGATAACGGGATCGATGCCGTATTCGGCACACGCAAACATATCGTCTTCACCGAAGGCAGGTGCCTGGTGGACGATACCTGTGCCGTCCTCGGTGGTGACGTAGTCCGCCACGATGACCTGGAACGCGTTCGGGGCGTCCTTGAAGAAGTCGAACAGCGGGGTGTACTCCAGGCCTTCCAGTTCCGCGCCCTTCACAGTGTGAACGGTAGCGTAATCGCCCAGTTCCTTCGCGTACGTACCAACGAGAGCCTCCGCGAGCAGATACTTCTCTCCGTCCTCGGCCTGCACCACCACGTACTCGACCTCAGGGTGGACAGCGAGCGCCAAGTTGGAAGGCAGGGTCCATGGCGTGGTGGTCCAGGCCAAGATCTTCACGCCCTGGAGTTCTGCGGGTACGTCACCGCCGCGCTTACCGACGACCGGGAACGTCACCGTCAGCGTCGGATCCTGCCGCATTTTGTACGAGTCATCCAAGCGGGTTTCCTGGTTGGACAGTGGCGTCTGCTCTGCCCAAGAGTACGGCAGCACCCGGAAGCCCTGGTAGATCAAGCCTTTATCGTAGAGTTCCTTGAACGCCCACATGACGGACTCCATGAAGTCCAGGTCCATGGTCTTGTAGCCGTTGTCGAAGTCCACCCACCGGGCTTGGCGAGTAACGTACTCTTTCCACTCCTCGGTGTACTTGAGCACGGAGGTGGCGCAGTAATCGTTGAACTTGGCCAGGCCCATGCCTTCGATTTCACCAGTCTTGATGCCGAGCTGCTTTTCCGCCTCGAGCTCCGCTGGCAGGCCGTGACAGTCCCAGCCGAACACGCGGGCAACCTTCTTGCCACGCATCGTCTGGTAACGAGGGATGATGTCCTTCACGTAACCGGTCAGCAGGTGGCCGTAGTGTGGCAAACCATTGGCGAACGGAGGGCCGTCGTAAAAGACGTATTCTTGGTTGTGCTCGCGGTTATCCAGCGATGCCTGAAAAGTCTTGTCCTTTGACCAGAATTCAAGGACGTTGCGTTCCATCTCTGGGAACTTGGACGACCCACCCGAGAGGTCCTCCCGTGGGTACACACGGCCCGTGTTGTTCATAGGTACTCCTAGCAGCTACATCGTTTTTCGTTGCTGCCGGGACGCCCGATGAGGACGCGGTACCACCCCGCTTGGGCCGTTTCTCACGGCCCCGCTTCATTGGTCTAGAAGGTGTGTCACGGTCCCACCCGTCCGGGTCTAATAGGCCTTTTCCAGGCTGTTCTTCCGGAAAGCTCCCCGGTGATAGCCGGATCAGTGCTTACGTTGCGTATCAGTATAGCTTACGCACGCTATGGGTGCGCAGTCGCTCCCCTCCGCTACTTCTTGGAGCGCAAATCCATTACCCACACGATGAGCCCGGTAATCGCAAAAATGACCACAAGCATGTACCACATCACGTCGCCTGTGGCTGCGCCGGCGACGAAAGCTGCAAACGCGGCCAGCGCCAAGATTAGGGTTAAGACGGTCATCGGGACCCTTTCCAAGTGAAACGCAAAAACTCCCCCTTGCCAAGTGTAAGACAAGAGGGAGTTGACGCTTCAATTACTGGTTCTCTGGGGTACCAGATGGTGCAGCCGGACCGCGGGAGACGAGTTCTTCGAGCTGGGTCTCGAGCAGGGTCTTCATGCGGGTACGGTACTCGCGTTCGAAGGTACGCAGTTCAGAGATGCGGCCTTCCAGCACAGACTGCTGCTGCTTGACGGTAGCCATGATCTCGGTGTGCTTGCGCTCTGCGTCTGCCTGCAGGGCGTTCGCCTTATCCTCAGCCTGCTTGATTTGAGTTTCGGACTTGGTGGTTGCCTCAGCGAGCATTGCCTCGGAGCGCTGGGTGGCGTCGGCGATCATTGCCTTTGCCTGCTCATCAGCTTCGGAGGTGAGCTTGTCTGCCTTGGCGCGCGCCTCGGAGAGAGTTGCGGCGGATGCGGAGTTTGCATCGTTGATGGTCTTTTCGGCGGCGGCGCGTGCCTCGTCGAGCATCGCCTTGGACTCTGCACGAGCTTCGCCGGTGAGACGGTCGGACATTTCCTGGGCTAGGCCGAGGACACGGGCTGCCTGCATGTGGGTGTCTGCAGTTGCGTCGCCGGATGCTGCCACAGCAGCTGGGGCCGCGACGGCGGCGGCTGCAGCAGGGGCAGCGGAAGCTGGCTTGGAAGCTGCTGCCTTCTTTGCTTCTTCCTTCGCGGCTGCGGCTTCTTCGCGAGCCTTGCGGGCGTCGTCCTGAGCCTTCTTCAGCTCTTCCTGAGCCTTGCGGGAAACGGCCTCTGCGTCAGCCAGCTTCTTGTCGTACTCAGCACGGACCTTAGCTTCAGCGTCAGCTGCTGCCTTCTTCTCGATAGCCGCAACGTCAACGTTGTTGGCTGGCGCTGCTACTGGAGCCACGCCAGAAGAGTTTTCTACCTGGTTGCGGAGCTCTTCGTTCTCCTCCTGGAGCTGTGCCAGCGTGTCCTCGACGAGGTCGAGGAACTGATCCACCTCATCCTCGTTGTAGCCACGCTTACCAATTGGAGGCTTGCTAAAAGCAACATTGTGCACGTCAGCTGGAGTCAGCGGCATTGACGGTTCCCTTCGCGATACTTTTGCAGCCCCCAAGGTTTTGGAGGCACGCTGTGGGCATTCCCCACAGCAAATTTCTTTACAGTGTAGTTAATTCTCTCAAACAATGGGTAGCAAACGCTCGGTTTCCCGGCTTTTTTCTTTCCCGCTTGAATAGAAATCAACTCTTAAGTTTACATTTAGTCGGAGCTGGGCACGACTCTTGTGCTGCACTATATCGATAAGACAATGAACAGCAACACCTGAATGATCAAAAACAGCAGCAGAATCGATACATCCATGGCCACTCCCCCCATTTGGATTGGGGGTACCAGCTTCCGGACGGCTTTCACCGGCGGATCCGTGACCATAAAGATTGGTTCTGCGATCAGTGCGAACCAGCGCGGAGGACGGAACTGGCGCGAAAACGATTGGATCATCTCAATCACGATGCGGACGATGAGCAGATCCAAATAGATTTTCAGCAGGAGCGCCAAGATGTAGGTAATGCTAGTCACCCCCATGACACTACGGCATACGGATGAGCTCGGATACTTCGGCTGGCCGTTCCCGTTGCAAAATGTGTCCGGCACCTTCAAAAATCCTGATGTCTGCCCCTGGCAGGATCGTCCGCGCGGTCTCCGCGTGTCCAACGGGCAAAATGGTGTCTGCTGTTCCCCATCCGATGCGAGTCGGTAGGCCAAGGCGGGCATATGCCTTAACGACGTCCAGTCGCTCACTTTCCTGCACCCCTACAAGTTCTCGGGACAAGGCCACAAAAGTCCGTACATAATCGCGGTTCCGGACCGTGCGCTGGGCGACACGTAATGTGTCCTCGGTAACCAATGCCGGATCGGCAACCACGGCGTGCTCTATCTTGGTCAGCAACGGACCTGTGGCGAGCCGGAGGAAGCCCTTACCCAGCGGGGAGGCGGCTATTTTTACCGAGGACGTGATGTCAGTACTAAACCCGCTTGGTGCGAGCAGCACGACCTTTGAAACGCGTTCCGGGTGCGCGAGCGCCATGCGCATAGCCAATGCCCCACCCAAAGAGTTTCCAACCAACGTGACGTTGTCTTCGCCATCGAGTGCGCGCCAGAGGGCGTCGGTAAGCCCGGCCATGGTGGGGCGGGTGAGGCCGGGGGTGGTTCCGAAACCCGGGATGTCTAGCGCGATGGTTCGCACGCCGGGGATGGACAGGGCGTCGTAGTCTTCGAGCCCGCGCCCAATGCCGTGCAGCAACACGACTGTTTCGCCCGTGCCACGCACGCGTGCTCGGATGCCTGCCAGGGTGGTGTCACCAAAGTCAAGACCGGTGTAGTCGCAGGTACGGAAGCTACGGGCCTCAGTGAAGTGCCTGTTGTGCAGCGCCCACGGCTCGGTATCCGTGACGTATGGGAACTGGTGGATACCGCGATTCACGTAGCCAGCATTCAGGTCAATGATGCGCCCCTTTGTGCCCCTCACCTCTCCCGTCGGGGTAACCACCTGAGCGCCGCTGGCGCGCATCCGTTCCAGCACACCCCACACAAACTGGGCAACCAGCTCGGCGCGGAGCGTGAAGGATTCGTTGACGTACCCGATGGTGAAGCTGAAATTTGGCACGCCTTTCAGCATCGCACCCCGATACGCGGCGGTCTCCCCCACTGCTACTGCGGCGCCGTCGACAATGATCTCTACGCCACCCATCGCCTGCAGTTCCAAACCTGTGGCAGCGACGATGATGTCCGCGTTAAGCTCCCTTCCACTTTCCAGCGCGATGCCCGTGGGGGTTAGCCGCGCGATCCGATCGGTAATCACGCGCACCGCGCCGTCGGCAATGGCATGGAACAAATCCCCGTCCGGGATGCGACACACGCGCTGGTCCCACACAGGGTAGTTAGGACGGAAATGTGCGCGCTGCTCCGGCGGCAGGATCCGACTGCGCCGCACGTCCAGCGCCTTGTTCAGCAGCTTCGGCATGTGGCGCGCCATCGCGATGATGAGCTGGTTTGTGGCTACTGCGCGCAACCGATTGAGGTTATCCGGCAACTTCATCGTGTGGTTGGGCATGGGGGCCATATGACTCGGCGATCGTTGCAGCATGGTCACCTGCGCGGTTTTCGCCAGTTCAGGGACCAGCGTCGCGGCCGTCGCCCCCGACCCCACGACCACGATGTTTTTCCCCTGGTAATCGAGGTTCTCCGGCCAGTGGTGCGGAGTGATCAGCTCACCGCCGAATTCCCCCTCCCACGTGGGTAGGTGGCCGTGTTCATGGTTGTAGTACCCGCCGGCGATATGCAGGTAGCGTGCCTGATATTCCCCGCTGTTCGTGGTGACGCACCATACCTGCTGCTCACTGTTCCAGTTCGCAGCGGTGACAGCTACGCCAAAGTCAATGTGCTGAGCCACGCCATGTTTGGTGGCCACATTCTCAAGGTAATCCCTGATTTCCGCACCTTTACCCAGTGGCGTAGTGCCCCGCCACGGCTCGAACGAAAACCGGTACGACTCCATTTCACTGTCACTGCGCACCCCAGGGTAGGTAAAGATGTCCCAGGTACCGCCCACGCGCGCCCGCTTCTCGACGACCCGAAACGTTAATCCTGGAACCTTCGCAAGTTCCACCCCCAACGCAATCCCAGACAGGCCTGCTCCCACGATGAGGACATCGTATGGTTCGCTCATTGCTGCTCGATTCTCTATTTCTTAAACAGTGTTCAAGAAAAAAGGTAGCACAGGTGCTGGAGGCTAAGGCAACGCAAATACAGCGTACGGATCCCGGGGCTGCTAGAGCGCACTCCTCTCTAATCCCCGGGAAGCATTCCCCGGATCTCTGCGCAAATTTAAGCTTCACAGTTGCTATTTGGCCGTTTTCCTTCCGAACCCGGGTTTCTGCGTCTGCCCCACCCCTAAACCCCAAAAATCCCATAAGCAAAGACCCGACCGGGCAATGCCGATCGGGTCTTGGTACCTCTCAAAGAACAGTACTGCACCGCACCTGGAGCCTGCTTAGCCCAGGCGCGCTGCTCGCTTCAGCTCGTAGCTAGAGATGTGTGCGTTTTCTGGAATAACAGCAAAGACGCGGGATTCCACCTTTTCCATGCGGCCTCGCAGCGCGAAGCAGAGGCCTGCGGCGAAGTCGACGATGCGTCGAGCGTCGTCGGTAGGCATGTCCGCGATATCGAAGACGACTGCGTCACCATCGCGGAATGGTTCGCCAATGAGGGTGGCTTCGGAGTATTCGGAAATTACTACTGGGACGATGGTGGGTTCGTAGGCGCGAGGCGCTGGTTCATAGGCGCGGGCGGTTGCTTCGCTGGAATATGCGGGAGCTGCGCCGTAACGACGCTCATCTGCGTAGTACGCTTCGTCTTCGCCTTCGAATGGTGCGAGGCCGAAGAATTCCTTGAACTTCTGAACACCTGACATGTGTTAATCCTTTGCTGGCTATTAGGGTGCTGTGCAGCGTGATGTGCTTTTTACGCTAGTGGTCGCGCACCGAGTATTGCTGTTCCGACACGCACGACTGTGGAACCACACTTAATTGCTGCTGCCATGTCACCAGACATCCCCGCGGAGAACCCGAGCGGCCGCCCTACCTGGGAGCTCAGGTGTGCCAGCACCTCGGCGGCTTCCGTGAACGCGGCGGTGGGATCCATGTCCCGAGGGGGGACGCACATGATTCCGGCAAGGTCGAGGTTCGACTCGTTCGAGATGGCGTCGGCAAGTGCTGGCACGTCGGTGTGCACTGCCCCGCCACGGCTGGTGTCGCCGTCGATGCTGAGTTGGATGTAGCACGGCAGCGTGCCGGCGGGGCGCTGCCCGCGGTCAATAGCGAGGTCCACGCCGTGCGATAGCGCGGTGGCCAGGCGGATGGAGTCCACGGAGTGTACGCACGAGGCCCACCGGGCGACGGCGTTGGCCTTCTTCGTCTGGATCTGGCCAATCATGTGAAAGTCCACGTCGGGCAGCTCGGCCGCTTTCGCGCGTGCTTCCTGCTCCCGGTTTTCCGCTACGGCCGTGACCCCCAGCGAAGCCAAGAGTTCAATATCTGAGGCCGGATGAAACTTCGTGACGGGCAGCAGCGTCACGGAACCTGGTGGGCGTCCCGCTGCTGCTTCGTACTGGGCGATGTCAGCTCGGACCGCTGCGAGCCTGCTGGAGAGTTCGTCGAGACGGCTCATGGCAACCACACCACACCTGCCTGGCGACCGGTCGTTCCTTCTCTGCGATAGGAAAAGAAGCTGGTATCCGCGACGGTGCAGCGCGGATCGGAATCGATGGCAGTCACGCCGAGGCTGAGCAGCTGCCTGATGAGACCAGCGCGAATGTCCAGCCCCCACGTGCCCTGTGGGGTGCACACAAGGGCCCCAGGCAGGCGGGATTCCACATCCTCCGCCATGGCGCGGGGTACCTCATAGTTTTCGCCAGAGGCAGCAGCCCCCATGAGTGCATGGATCCGCGCCGGGGCCGCGCCCAGGGCCACCATCTTTTCCACCGTCTTGGCGACGATGCCATTGCGCGCCCCCATCCGACCAGCATGGACAGCGGCAATGACGCCGGCTTCGTGATCGGAAAGCAGCACCGGAACGCAGTCCGCCGTCAGAACAACCAGTGCCAGGCCCCGCTGCGTTGTCACTAGTGCGTCCGTCGCTTCCACAGGTTCAGCCACCGGCCCGCTGACCACAGTGACGTTCGGTGAATGGATCTGCTCCATCCACACCAAGCGTTCAGGTGCCAAACCAATGACGGACGCCAGGCGGTCGCGGTTGGCGGCTACCGCTGCGGGGTCATCCCCAACATGGTCGCCCAGGTTAAAGGAGTCGTAAGGGGCATGCGAAACCCCGCCCGCGCGGTTAGTAAACACCTTGCGGACGGGGCGAGAATCATCGTTGAGGGCCATAGCCCTTAAGTTTAGAAGAAGTTCGGCACGTCGAGGTCGTCACCGAAGTCATCGCGACGGCCACGGCGGTCGTCTCGGTGGTCACGGCGCTCTTCACGACGCCCATACCCACGGTCACGAGAGTCCGTGTAGAGGCCACGGCGGTCGGAGTCCAGGCGGTGACGTGCCGCATCGGAACGACGCTCGTAGTCGGACACTGGCTCCTCCACCGGCTGCTCTGGCTCCTCGTCAAGTGCCGGAGCGCTGTCCTGGAACAGGGCACCGGACGCGGCAGGCGCTGGGGTGGCGGTTGGCTGGGCCGGCGCTGCTGCGCCAGCAGCTGCGCTCTGAGCGGTGTTGTTGGCGACGCCATCGAAACCAGCGGCGACGACGGTGACGCGAACCTCGTCCCCCAGGTTGTCGTCAATGATGGTGCCGAAGATCAGGTTGACGTCTGGGTCTGCCTGCTGCTGGACCATCTCGGCTGCCTGGTTCACTTCGAGCAGGCCAAGGTCAGAACCACCGGCGAAGGAGAGCAGCACGCCCTTTGCGCCTTCCATGGTGGATTCGAGCAGAGGCGAGTTGATGGCCTGCTCAGCCGCGGTAATAGCACGGTTTTCGCCACGTGCGGAACCGATGCCCATCAGAGCGGAACCAGCATTGGCCATGACGGAGCGCACGTCGGCGAAGTCGACGTTGATCATGCCTGGGGTGGTGATGAGGGAGGTAATGCCCTGAACACCGTTGTAGAGTACTTCGTCGGCGGAACGGAACGCATCCATCATGGACAGGGAGGCGTCGCCAAGCTGCAGCAGACGGTCATTTGGAATAACGATGAGGGTGTCGCACACCTCGCGCAGCGCATCGATGCCTTCCACCGCCTGCTTCGTGCGACGCTGACCCTCGAACTTGAATGGGCGGGTAACGACGCCAACGGTCAAGGCGCCCTGCTTCTTAGCGATGTTCGCAACGACCGGCGCAGCACCCGTACCAGTGCCACCGCCTTCGCCAGCGGTAACGAAGACCATGTCCGCACCCTTGAGGGTCTCTTCAATCTCGGACTTGTGGTCCTCAGCGGAGGCGCGACCGACCTCTGGGTTGGCGCCGGCACCCAGGCCACGGGTGGCTTCACGGCCAATGTCCAGTTTCACGTCCGCATCAGAGAACATGAGCGCCTGGGAGTCCGTGTTGATGGCGATAAACTCAACGCCCTTAAGACCTTCTTCAATCATGCGATTGACAGCGTTAACGCCACCGCCGCCGACGCCGACGACCTTAATTACGGCCAAGTAGTTGTTCGGAGAGGTCATGTGTTTCGTCTCGCCTTTCGAGTGTGAGGATCTCGCCTGGAATGGAAAGTGGATAGGCTAAATTTTCGCCAACGCTGCGGGTAGCGTTCGTGGTTTCCATCTTCACGCATATTAGGCGAAAAGATGGGGACATTTTCCCCGCGTGTCGAGACCCTAAACTAAAGGTTTAAGGTTTTGACGTGCTCTTTCCCGCGCGCCCACACGCCAGTTTAAGGGATGAGCGTAACCAAGCCAGGCGCACTGACGTTCCACCGCTGTCCCTCGCGCTGCAACACCGTGGATGTGGCTTTCGCTTTATCATGAGCGTGCTCAGTGGAACCCCAATAGACTTCCTTGCCACCGGCAAAAAACAGCTTCAGCTCAAACTTGCTCGGAGCATCCACACGCTCCAACTGGCCCCGCGCCCCGGGATCCAGGGCGGTCACCGCGGTGACCACATCAGCAAACAAGGCCGGGTCATCTTCCTTGGTCCCGGTCACCTCAACACACCCTGAAGGGGGCGTTTGGATCACGAATGGGCGGCCAGTGGCGTCGACAAGGTGCTCGCCGTCGTTACGCCGTGCAAACAGCACCGCCTGCCGCTCCTCGACAACAATCCGCGCCGTACTCGGAAAATCACGCTCAACGTTCACCTTCGCCACCCACGGCAGCTGCGCAACCCCCTCCGCGGCCTGCTGCAGGTTCAGCCGCACCAACGGCACACCCAACGCAATACCGGATGCGGACTCCACTTCTTCCGCGGCGGTTTCACTATTGCCGGTCACGTCGATGCGGGAAACCTGGAAGGTAGGCACGAACAGCAGCACGGCTGCTGCCACGACGGCCAGAAGCACGGCCGCCCCTACCCCACCGAAGATGACCTTGCGACTCAGCGCTACTTTCACTTACGCCAACTCTTTCAGGATCTCACCAGCTGCCATCGTGACGCTGCCAGCCCCTATCGTCAAGATGATGTCATCCGGGCGGGCCACCTCACGAAGCTGCGTGGCCACCTTGTCAAAGTCTGGCACGTACCGCACCGGCTTGGTCACCTTCTCCGCGATGATCTGCCCGGTTACCCCAGGAACCGGCTGTTCACGGGCACCGTAAATCTCTAGCACCAGCACCTCGTCCGCCAAGGAGAGAGCCTGGGCAAATTCCGCGGCAAACTCGATAGTGCGGGAATACAGATGGGGCTGGAACGCAACCACCACGCGCCCCTTACCTTCCGCGTCCACCTTCTGCTGCGCCGCCGTGAGCACCGCCTCAACTTCAGTCGGGTGGTGGGCATAGTCATCGTAGACGCGGACTCCCGCGAACTCACCGGCAGTGATCGTGCCACGGTGCTCAAAACGACGTCGCACACCCGTGAACTCGCTCAGGCCAGCAGCCAGTTTGGCCGGTTCCCCGCCAACGAGCACGCCAGCTAGCAACGCCGCCGACGCATTCAACGCCATATGGGCGCCAGGGATATGCAGATCAACCGGGAGGTCGTCACCACCAAGCCGCAGCACAGCTTCGGAACCAAAATCTGTCGCCCGCAGTGACGTCAGCTCCACCCCCACCGGGATGTCCGGATAACGAGACACTGCCTCCGACGTGCCATAACCAAGCACATTCACTCCCCGCGCCAAGGACCGCTCGCCCAGCGCCGCCGCATGCTCGTCATCCAGGCACACCACGAGGGTGCCGTCATCGCTGAGCCGGTCTGCAAAATCATCAAAGACCTGGAAATAAGCCTCGTGAGTTTTAAAGAAATCCAGGTGATCGGGCTCAATGTTCGTCACCACCGCCACGGTTGGCCGGTAGCGCAGCAACGACGCGTCAGACTCGTCGGCCTCTGCGACGAAAGCAGTTCCCGTGCCATGGTGAGCATTCGTCCCCGACTTACTCAGCTGACCGCCGATTGCGAAACTAGGATCCAGACCAGCCGCCTGCATCGCCACCACAGACATCGACGTTGTCGAGGTCTTGCCGTGGGTTCCCGCCAACAGCACCTGCTGGTAGCCTTCCATCAGCTCCGCCAGCAGATCCGAACGACGAATCACCGGAATGCCAGCTTCTCGTGCGGCAACCAGCTCCGGGTTATCCTGCGGAATAGCTGCAAAAGAGGTGACCACCACGGTTGGTAGCTCCCCCGCCAACCGGAGGTTGTCGGCCGCATGGCCAATGGCCACCTTGGCCCCCGCGGACGTCAGGGCAAAGATAATACGAGAATCCTTCGCATCGGAACCAGTGACTACCTTCCCGCGGTCCAGCAGGATGCGAGCCAGCCCAGACATTCCGGCGCCGCCGATACCGATGAGGTGAACCCGAGACAGATCTATTGCATCGTTCACGTGATTGTCAGCTTTCTACTCGTTACTTCTTCGCCACATCGGCCACAATTTGCGCGATGGCTGTGGCAGCCTCACCGAAACCGGTGGCCTGTGCTGCCCGTACCATGTGTGACCGCAAGTCATCGTCCCGGAGCAACGCAATGACGGTGTCTTTTAGCAGTTCTCCGGTCAACTCAGTGTCATTGATGAGCTGCGCACCACCTGCATCAACCACGGGAGTGGCGTTCAGAGCCTGTTCACCGTTGCCGTGAGGCAACGGCACGTACAGTGCCGGGATCCCGGCAGCTGTTACCTCCGCTACCGTCATGGCACCGGCTCGGCTGACGACCAAGTCCGCAATGGAATAGGCGAGCCCCATCGTCTCGATGTACGGCACGGCCACATATCCGGGGAAGGTCTCGGGTGCGGCATTCTTCTTGCCATAGGCGTGGAGGACTTGGAATCCGGCATCGACAATGTCACGAACGCAGGCACTGAGTGCGGTATTGATCGACCGCGCCCCCTGTGACCCACCCGTGACCAGCAAGGTTTTCTTTTCCGGATCCAGCCCCCATTTGGCGTAGGCCGCATTGCGTTTTTCCCAGCTCGGTGGTTCGGTCAGCGCGGCATGGATCGGCACGCCCACCACTTCACCTTTCATCCCGGAATCTTCCACAGCGTTGAGGCCAATGCCACCAAGCCGAACCCCGAGTCTGTTGGCCATACCAGCCCGGGCGTTGGCTTCATGAATGACGAATGGAATCTTGTTCAGCTTCGCCGCGATATATGCCGGAGCAGACACGTAGCCGCCGAAACCTACCACTACATCGGCATCAACTTTCTTCAAGATCGCACGTGTTTGCTGCACGGCTTTGATCACACGAAATGGGAGTTTCGCCAGCGCAAGACTAGGTTTGCGTGGTACCGGAACTGGGGGAATCATCTCCAGGTCAAACCCGCGCGCCGGAACCAGTTCCCGTTCCAGGCCCTTGGGGGTCCCCAGGGCAACCACTCGCGCGCCGTGTTCTGCCACCAAGGCATCAGCAACCGCAAGCGCAGGTTCGATATGGCCGGCAGTACCGCCACCGGCAACAACTACGGAAAGTTCGGAATGCGTCATGATCAGCTACTCCTCCTGCGCTCTGGGCGCGCGCCACGAGGCGACTGATATTGCCGTGTGCGCGCTTGTTGCCGGCGATCCTGCCGACGCTTCTCGCTTCTGTGATCGACGCTACCACCGGTTGAGTTACGGGCCTCGTTTCGCGTAGTGGGACGCCCCACCACTGGTTCCCGGCGCGGCGCGGATTTCGCCTTCGAACGTACGCCGGTTGTGCCTTCCACCGCGGCCAAGTCTGGTTCCTTCAAAAGCAGTAACCGGTCCAGGAGCGGACGGCCGTAGTTCTGCATCGCGGAAATCGCTTCGGGTTCGTGACGGGCGCAGCTAGCCAGCAGCCCCATGGAAGCCAGGGTGATGATCGCCGAGGTACCACCGGCCGAGAGCATAGGCAGCTGAATACCGGTCACGGGCAGCAGCCCAATGACGTACCCGATGTTGATAAAGGCCTGCGCCACCACACCCGCACTAATGGACGCAGCGAGCAGCGACATGAATTTGTTTTGTGATTTCATGGCTACCTTCATCCCGAAGTACGCCAGGCACAGGAACGCGAGGATCACCATCGCGCCGCCCCACAGCCCGAGTTCTTCGCCGATGATGGCGAAGATGAAGTCGTTTTTCGCTTCTGGCAGGTAGAACCACTTGGCGCGGGACTGGCCCACCCCGACTCCTGTGGTGGAGCCATCAGCGAGAGACAGGAACCCTTGGTAGGACTGGAACGACGTCGCGCGGGTATCTTCAAAGCGACCAAATAGGGCATCGAAGTAGACCACGAAGCGTTGCGATCGGAAACCACCGCGCATCACCAATCCAACGAGCCCCACGATCACGAGGGCGGCCGCCCCCACTACGTACTGGATGCTCACACCAGCAAAGAGCAGGACAAAGCCCACGGTCCCGAGGAAGGTGAGGGCCATGCCGATATCGCCTTCCGCGATGATAAGCAGCGTCATAAGCGCGGAGACAAAGGTGAACACGCCAAAGCGTTTGTTCGCTGCGATCAGTTCGTCGGACACTCCCAGGAAGGCCGCGCCCCAGATCGCGATCGCCACCTTGGCGAACTCCGAAGGCTGCAATCGAATCGGCCCGACTACGATCCACGATTGTGATCCCACTTCTGCTCGGCCGGTACCAATTCCTGGGATGAGCACCGCGATCAAGAGCAGCACCGCCAGCAGCATGATCCAAGGGGCGAATCTCCGAACGGTGACCGGCCGGATTCGCATCGCCATCCACATCGCCACGATGCCGGCTACCACCATGGTGGCCTGGCGGGTCGCGGTGGCCCACACGGAGTTACCGTCGATGACGGACCAGGTCATGGAGGAGCTGAACACCATTGTCACGCCCAGCACGGTGAGGAAACCCACGGCGAGCATGATCATGGTGTAGCTCGCTAGGGGGCGCGCACTGAGATCGCTCCACACGCCAGTCACTCTGTGCCACACGCCTTGACGTGGGGCTTGTTCGGGCGCTGTCATCGTCTCACTCCTTTGATGGACCGTTAGGAAGCTATCGCGCGGGCGGCGGCAGCGAACATGTCGCCTCGCTGTCCCATCCCGGTGTACATGTCCAGCGATGCAGCAGCTGGTGCCAGTAACACTACGTCGCCAGCGGCCATGGTGTCGGCTGCGGCACGCACTGCGTCCGTCATTGCTTCCTCAGGGTCGGACGATTGAATCAGGGTGATCGGTAGGTCGGGGCGAACGTCGCGGAGGGCGTCGGCAAGCAGCTGCTTATCGACGCCCAGCAGCACCGCATGCTTAATCTGCGCAGCATGGGTGCGCACGAGTTCGCTGACGTCGGCGTCTTTGAGCTGCCCGCCGGCGATCCAAATGATGCTGTCCAGACCGCGCATCGCGGCATCGGCCGCATGCGGGTTCGTGGCTTTGGAGTTGTCTACAAAGGTGACGCCACCGTGCTCATGAACGATCTGGCCCCGGTGACCGGCCACCTCGAAATTGGCGAGTGCTGTGGCAATCGCCTCGCCGGACACGCCCAAAGCACGGGCGATCGCGGCAGCTGCCAGCGCATCGAGTTGTCCCGCCGGGCCCGCAGGGGAAATTCCGGTGGCCGAGGCTAGCACCTCATCTGCTGCGAAGGCATTGTCCACGAGCTGCTTATCGACGATCCCCAGCTGGTCCGCACCCGGCTTCCCGAGCGTGAACCCCACTTTCCGGGTATCGGAGAGCTGGCGTGAAGCCTCCAGCTGCTGAACTTGCGCCACAACCGCGGGATCATCAGCTCCAAAGACCGCTACTTCTGCCAGCAACGCCTTCGCTTTGGCCCCAGCATATTCCAGGAAGGAGCCGTGCCAATCAATGTGGTCGTCGGCAATATTGAGCACGCAGCCGACCGCCGGCCGCAGCGAATGTGACCAGTGCAGCTGAAAGCTTGATAGTTCTGCCACCAACACGTCGATACGCTCCGGGGCCTGAAGTGCGTCGCCGATGGCCACCCCGATATTGCCTACCGAAGCCGCTGCTAGGCCACCTGCCTGTAGCATGGCCGTGGTCATGGCGGTGGTGGTGGTTTTCCCGTTGGTACCGGTGATAGCAACCCAGGTGTGCGGCTCGCCGAAGACTCCAGCCTGGTCCAAGCGCCAAGCTAGCTCGACATCGCCAATAACGGGGATCCCGGCAGCGTGGGCATCGGCAAGCACAGCGGTACGCGGGTTCCATCCCGGCGACGTCACCACCAACTGAAAGTCTCGCAGGCGCGCCCTTGCTTGCGCCACGCACAGGTGTTTGACGCTCACGGCCTCCGCCAGCCGCAGCCGGGCGGTTTCGTCACCATCAGCAACGGTGACGGAAACCCCCAGTTCCGCGAGCATCCGTGCACATCCCGCTCCGGAAACACCGGCGCCGGTGATCAGCACCTCACCTTGTATTTCCTGTGGCAAAACGGTCATGGTCATACCCTCGCGTTCGCAAGCCAGTCGCCATAGAACAATGCCAAGCCCGCCATGCAGGCCATGGCCGTCAGCAACCAGAATCGGATCACCACTGTGGTTTCAGCCCAACCGCCGTTTTCGAAGTGGTGGTGGAACGGAGCCATCCGGAAGAAACGAGTGCCACGAGTACGGAACACGGCCACCTGAATGACCACGGACGCAGCCTCGATCACAAACAGCGCGCCAATGACCACCATGAGCAGCTCGGTTCGGGACGCCACCGACAGGCCAGCGACCAAACCACCCAGCGCCAAGGAACCGGTGTCGCCCATGAAGATCTTTGCCGGGGCGGCATTCCACCACAGGAAGCCTGTACACGCCCCCAGGCCGGCCGCTGCCAGGATCGCAAGGTCGAGCGGGTCACGAACCGCGAAACAACCTGGTTCCACCGTCACATCGCAGGAGTTACGGAACTGCCAGAACGTGATGACGGTGTAGGCGCCCATCACCATCGCGGTCGTACCAGCTGCTAGGCCATCCAGCCCATCGGTCAGGTTCACCGCATTAGACCACGCCGAAATCAGAATATAGATGAACACCAAGAAGATGACCGTGCCGATAATGGGGCCACCGACGGCGATGTCAAACGTGTCGATATCACGAAGGAAGGACAAATGAGTGGACCCAGGAGTTAAGCCGTTGTCATCCGGGAACTGCAACACAGCAAACCCAAAAGCAAGCGCGATGACGAGCTGGCCCACCAACTTCGCAGTCTTGTTCAGCCCCAAGTTCCGGCCCTTAGCCAGTTTGATGTAGTCATCGGCGAAACCGAGCCCGCCCAGTGCAACAGTGAGCAACAGCACGATGAGGCCGGACGCAGTAAATGCCTGTGTGCCGGTGTAAAAAGCATAAAGGTTCGCCAACAGATAGGCGACCACGATGCCAGTCAAAATTGCGATGCCACCCATCGTTGGGGTACCGCGCTTGCGCATGTGCGAACGGGGTCCGTCCTCACGGATCTCTTGGCCTAGGCCCTCGGCGCTGAAGTATCGGATCAACAACGGAGTCATGAAGATAGCAACGAGAAAGCTCACTGCTCCGCTAATAATGATCTGAGTCACGATTGTTCTACTTGTCCTTGGATCGTGCCCCCACAAACGTGGTGGCTGCAAATTGAGTGTTCCTACTTAGTGAGCGTTAGGCGTGCCAAGCAGACCTTCCGCGACGCGCCACAACCGAGCCGAATTTGATGCCTTGACCAGGACAACATCCCCTGGCCGCAGCTCACGGTCGACCACATTCACTGCAGCGTCCGCGGAATCAACAGTTATGGTAGTTATACCCCGTTGTTCCGCAGAAGTGGCTAAGGCATGACTGTTGACATCTACCCCAACCACAACGAGCCGGTCAATTCGCATCTTCTCCAATACCTCTGCCACAGCTTCGTGCTCCGCCACCGCGTCCTCACCGAGCTCACCCATCTGGCCGAGTACCGCCCAGCTGGTGCACTCTACGCGACCGTGTGCTGTGTACGCGAGAGCAGCGATCCCGGCGCGCATGGAATCTGGGTTGGCGTTGTACGAATCGTTAATGATCGTGACCCCGTCTTCCCTGGTACGCACATCCATGCGGTTTGCTGAGGCATTGCGGTGAGAGGACAGCGCATCCGCAACCTCTGCCGTGCTGAGCCCCGCTGCCACTCCGACGGCTGCTGCTGCGAGGGCATTGGAGACTTGGTGTTCCCCAAAAACCTGCAGTTTGACCGGGTATGACTGCGTCTCGCCCTTGTGGTGAAGGCGGAAGCTGGCGCGAGCAACCTCATCCAGGCGAATATCCGTGGCATAAAAGTCTGCAGGCCCGCTTACCGACGTGGACACTACCCGTGCTGCGGTACGCGACGCCATGGCCGAGACGAACTCGTCATCAGCGTTGAGCACCGCGAGGCCTTGTTTCGGCAGTGCTTCAACCAGCTCGCCTTTCGCCCGGGCGATGTTCTCCCGGCTGCCGAATTCGCCGAGGTGTGCTGAGCCGACATTCAACACCACGCCGATGGATGGCGGTGCGATCTCTGCCAGATGCGCAATGTGCCCGATCCCCCGCGCTGACATTTCAGACACCAAGAACTTAGTCTGCTCGTCTACCCGGAGTGCGGTGTAGGGGTGCCCGATTTCGTTGTTAAAGGAGCCGGGAGGTGCGACAGTCTTCCCCGCCCGTGCTAGCACGGTAGCCAACAAATCCTTGGTAGACGTTTTACCTGCCGAACCGGTCACCCCGACCACGGTCAGCTGCTGCTCGGCTACGCACGTATCTATCACCAGGCGAGCCAGTTTACCCATGGCTGCCAGCACTGATGCCATTTCTTGGGCCTTGTCACCCGCCATGGCAAAGGCATCGGCGTTTGACGCCGGTACTTCGGTCGCTGGCACGATAATCGCTGGAACACCCACGTCGTGTGCCGCGAGTACGGCCACCGCGCCCGCCTCAACGGCGGCGCCGGCGAAGTCATGGCCGTCCACCCGCTGTCCCGGAAGTGCGACGAACAAGGACCCCGGTGAGATCTTGCGGGAATCAAATTCCACGCTGGATGTCACCATCGCTGCTGGATCCACGCCACCGGCGAGGGTGCCCCCAACCGCCTGTGCTATCTCTGTCACGTTGAGCTGAATCATGAGCTAAGCTCCGCTTCGTTCCGCCCGGGCACGCAGCGCGTCCCGGACATGTTCCCGATCATCAAACGGGTGGTTGACACCCGCAACCAATTGACCATTTTCATGGCCTTTACCTGCCACAATAATGGCGTCGCCCGGCTGTGCCCATTCCACGGCCGCGATGATGGCTTGGCCACGATCGCCGATCTCCTCCACTACCGGGTTGTGGGTGACGGAAACGAGGGCGTTCTTCGCGCCTTCCATCACGGCGGATCTAATGAGGGCAGGATCTTCAGAGCGAGGGTTGTCGTCAGTTACGACCACGTAGTCAGCGATGTTCACGGCAGCCGCACCCATCAGTGGGCGCTTGGTGGCGTCTCGATCACCGCCGGCGCCCAGAACAACGCCCACCCGTCCCTTCGTTTGGGCTTTCACGCTCTCCAGCACCGCTGCTACGGCAGCGGGCTTGTGCGCGTAGTCCACCACGGCGAGGAAGTCTTGGCCCTCATCAATGCGCTCCATGCGCCCTGGAACACCCACCTCGGAGATCCCGGCGCTGAATTTTTCCACATCGCTGCCGGCGGTAGCCGCGATCGCCACGGCCAACGCGGCGTTAGCCACGTTGAACTGCCCCGGTAGGGCGAGCTGGACACGGTGGGACTGGCCGTCGATAAGCAGGGCAAATTCCTGGAACCCCGCTGCATTCGTCTGCACCTCGCCGACGCTCACCTCCGCGTCACCTGTCGCAGACACCGTCACCGTTCCTGCGCCCGCGATCTCGGCGATCTTGCGACCCCACTCGTCATCGACCATGACCACCGCCCGCTCAGCCCGCAGTGGCGAACCGACGCGGAAGAAACCAGCCTTTGCCTCGAAGTACTCCGCCATCGTGTTGTGGAAGTCCAGGTGATCTTGCGACAGGTTAGTAAAGCCACCGACCGCGAACCGGGTGCCGGCGATGCGCCCCAGGGAAATCGCGTGGCTGGATACCTCCATGACCACGTGCGTGCATCCCTCGTCCACCATCATGCGGAACAGCTCCTGCAGCTTCGGGGCCTCCGGCGTCGTGAGTTTAGTGGGCACTGCCACCCCATTGATCCGTGTTCCGGTGGTTCCGATCAACCCCACCTTGTGGCCCTCCGCGATGAGTCCCGCCTCAAGCAGGTACGTCGTGGTGGTTTTCCCTGACGTGCCCGTCACGCCCAACACCTGCAGTTCATGGGACGGGTGGCCGAACACCGCTGCGCTGATTTCACCCAGCACCGCACGAATATCGGGGGCCACAATCACCGGACGAGTCTCGCCCTTATCCTGGAGAATTTGGTAGCCGTCCTCATCCGTCAGGATCGCAGCAGCAGGAGTTCCTTCCGCATGCTGTGCACCATGCACATGCAGGCCCGGTAGCGCGGCAAACAGGGATCCATCGTTAAGCTCCGTGGAGTTCAACGTGATGTGGCTGAAGCTAAGATTCGGGGTGCTGTCGCCACACAGGCGGCCCTGGCTGAGAGTGACCAACTCGTTCACTGTGATGGACATGATCGGATTCTCCTTTTAAGAGTGAAGCTTTTTAATTTGCCTGTAAAATTAGTGAACC
Source organism: Corynebacterium sp. NPDC104732 (assembly GCF_055583565.1). Lineage (NCBI taxonomy): Bacteria > Bacillati > Actinomycetota > Actinomycetes > Mycobacteriales > Corynebacteriaceae > Corynebacterium > Corynebacterium sp. NPDC104732. The sequence continues at coordinate 22,862 of NZ_JBVJNS010000013.1, read as the reverse complement.
TTCGACTGGCCGGGATAGTGGCACGTTGTCGCGATTCAGAAGCCAAGAGCCAATGTCGTGGAATAGCGGGGCGGAGCTCTGGCCGCCTTCTCCGTGGACGCCCCGCTCTGGCTCGTCCAGCATGATGCCAATGACAAACCGCGGGTCATCCGCAGGAGCCAGACCGGCGAATGTGATCCAATACTTGCTGTTGGAATACGCCTGCGTCACGGGGTCAACCTTCTGCGCAGTACCGGTCTTGCCGGACACCTGGTATCCCTCGATGGCAGCGCCAGTACCAGTACCCTGCTGCACACCCGTCGGGTCGCTTTGCGTCACCGAGCGGAACATGTCGGTCACCACCCGCGCAGTCTGTTCACTGACCACACGTGTGCGCGCTGGCGCCGGCTGCTCCTGCACCGAGCCATCCGGGTTCGTCACTTGCTTAACGATGCGCGGTTCAATCCGCTCACCACCATTTGCCATGGTCTGGTAAATGCTGGTCATCTGCAGCAATGTCATCGACATGCCCTGCCCGATCGGCAGGTTCGCAAAAGTACCGCCCGACCACTGCGAACGCGCTGGCACCAGGCCTTCCGATTCGCTCGGCAGCTCCACACCGGTTGTGCGACCGAGCCCGAACTTTTCCAGGTACTCCGCAAACGCGTCCTCCCCAACGCGGTCTGCCAACATGAGCGTTCCGACGTTAGAGGACTTACCAAACACACCTGTGGTGGTGTAATTAACATCGCCGTGATCCCACGCGTCACGCACCGTCACGCCGGACATGTGGATCGATCCGGGGACCGTAAGTACCTCATCCGGTGTAGTCAGGCCCATCTCAATTGCCGCCGCTGCCGTGATGATCTTGGCTACCGAACCAGGCTCGAAGGGGTGCGTTACCGCAGGATTGTCGAAGCTCTTGCCTTTCTCAATCTGCTTCGCAATATCCCCCATCGGGTCAATCGTGTCCGTGTTCGCCATCGCGAGGATCTCACCGGTTTTGGCATCGAGCACCACCGCGGAGGCTTCCTTCGCCTTCGAATTCGCCTTGGCCTGCTCCAGCTGCTGCTGCACATACGTTTGTAGATCAAGGTCCAGGGTGAGCTGGATCTTCGACCCGTCGGTAGCCGGAATCTGATCCCGGTTCGTGCCCGGAATAGCCTGGCCGTCCGCTGAGTAATCCTGGGTTCGACGCCCATCAACCCCGGCTAGTAAAGCGTCAGAGCTTGCTTCCAGCCCAAACTGTCCTTCACCATCCATGGAAATCTTGCCCACGATGTTTTCCGCGATGGCACCGTTTGGATATTGCCGAATGTCCTGGTGGTCCGCTGCTACACCGTGGAACGTCGACGCGATCTGCGCCGCCACGTCCGGGTCTACATTACGGACCAGCACTTCATAATGGGTGTCCGCTGTGAGCTTGTCTTTGATCTCGTCGGGATTAACCTTGGATGCCGACGCCCCAGACTCGCTGATGATCTTCGGGATCTCGGTCGCCATCTGGTCGAACTTCTTCGACAGCTTGTCGTTCAGCACCCCGTCTAACTGCTCTTTCGAGATCTTCGACAGCTCCCCGTCGATGGCGAGTTGCTGTCGCGCCTGCTCCCGGAGCTCCTGGCGCAGTCGAATCGGCGATACCGTCAGCGAACGTGCCTGCATCGTGTAGGCCAGCAGATCGCCTTCATGATCAGTAATTGCGCCACGTCGTGCGGGATCGACGAAGACACGCGTGCGTTGCGCTTCCGCCTTCGCTTGGAACTCAGGGCCCCACACGATCTGTACCCAGCCCAAACGTGCGATTAGCACCGCGGCGATCACTACGGCCGTGCCTCGTGCGATGCTGAGGCGGTGCCGGGTGCGGGACTCCGGGGCGTCGTGAAGATGCGGGCGAAAGCTTGCGCCGAAGGAGATGTTTCGCCGTGCATTGGATTTTTCCGCAGCTTCACGACGCGCATCCGCAGCTACCCGGTCTGCAGACAGATCACGAGACGAATACCCTCTGCCGGAGGGTGAGGTAGCACGTTCATGTGACCGACCGTTTCGAGGCGGGGTCATCGAGCTCCTTGCCCCATCCCTTTAGTTCTGAGCTCCCCGCGCGCGAGGTGCGTAAGGCGCTACCGCTGGTACGGAAGAGTTCTGCGGGATGGCTTCAATAGTATCGGTTACGGCCTTGGTTTCATTCGGGTTGCTTGACGCCTGTTCTGGGCGAATTTGAGCACCGTTAACATCAATAATAGGCCGAACAGCTTCCGGATTACTGGGACGCTGCTCCGAAACTGATCCATCTTTTTCTACAGCCAAAATGCCCGGCTGCTCTGCGACCACCATCCGGTTATCAGCAGCCACACGAGCTACCTCAGCTGCAGCTTTTGCCTGCTCGACATCACGGTTGAGCGTTTCTAGCTGGTTATCGAGCTGCTGCTCCTGCGCCACCAACTTCTGCAACTGGAACGACTGTTCCGTCGACTTACCCGACAGCACCATCGCGGCAGCAACCGTGAGGAACATGAAGACAATCACGGCAATTCCCATGTTCACCCGGTGCGGGTTCGCCTTTTCTACAGCTACCCGACGCCCTCGAACAGAAACGACCTGTTGGGAGCCCAGTTTGCGCTGGAATTTGCGGGGAGCTGGCTGCGTCAGCGGGCGGCTCGGGCGATCCAGCAGTGCCGTGGACTGCGCGCGATTAGGGATGCGTGGCGGGGTGATGACACTCATTTAGAATTCTCCTCCGTCAGGTCGCTGGATTCGTTCGGCGGCCCGCACTCGAACCGGTGCGGAACGTGGGTTTTCGGCAATTTCGGATTCAGTCGCGGTTTCCGCCCCGCGGGTCACTAGAGTGAACTGAGGTGCAGTACCTGGCAGGTCCATCGGCAGCCCAGGAGGCGTCTTTGAGGTGGTAAGTTCGGCAAGCGCCTTCTTCACAATCTTGTCCTCCAGGGACTGGTAGCTCATGAACACCACCCGACCGCCTACCGCTAACCGGTCACACACCTGCGGAATCACGTTCCGCAGTGCATCGAGTTCGCCGTTGACCTCCACGCGAAGCGCCTGGAAGGTGCGCTTGGCGGGGTGCCCGCCGGTCCGTCGGGTGGCCGCTGGAATCGTGGCGTACAGTAGCTCCACGAGTCGAGCCGAATTGGTAAATGGTTCCTTTTCGCGCTCTCGTAGGACCGCCGAGGCGATCTTCCCGGCGAATCGCTCGTCGCCGTATGCCTTCAATACATGGGCCAGCTGGCCGTGGTCATATGTGTTGAGGACATCCGCCGCGGTGATCCCCTTCGTCGGATCCATGCGCATGTCCAATGGCGCATCTACTTTGTAGGCAAAACCGCGTTCAGCCTGGTCTAACTGCATCGAGGAAACGCCGAGGTCAAACAACGCGCCCGCGATTCCATACTCACGAGCGCGCTCAAAAATCTCACCCTCACCGTTATCGACAGCCTGTGCCAGGCCATCAAACCGCGTTTGCACTCCCACAAACCGGTCTTTAAATGGGCTGAGTCGCTCTGTTGCATCGGCTAGGGCCTGGGGATCACGATCAATCCCGATGACGCTGACCTGCGGTAAAGTCTTAAGAAAATGCTCGGTGTGGCCTCCGGCACCTAATGTGCCGTCGATAAGCACGGCGTGAGCAGCAAGCTTTTCGACGCCCGGGCGCAACAATTCGGCCATCCTATCGCGCATCACTGGCACATGGCCGTGATTGTCTTTGATCTCAAAGCTTTCCATGAATTGTTACACCTCCTACTGCTTCTCGTTATCGACCGTCCGCTGGTACGTATAGGGCCCTACCTGGAGGGATCGCTCTGATGTCGGGGAAGTACACCAGAGCAGATCAACCCCCAAGCAGAGTCCTTACACGCACCCGCGAGTTCTACAGCAGTCCCCCCAAGATGTCGCCCTCTGCGGAAGAGAACGAATCTTCAGTTTCCGCCTGGTAATCAGCCCACGCTTGGGCATCCCAGATCTCAAGAAAGTCAACCGACCCAATCACCACACACTCCTTGGTGAGCCCCGCATACGTCCGATGCGCCGCCGAGAGCGTGATACGCCCCTGACCATCAGGACGTTGCTCGTCAGCACTAGCAGCCAAGTTACGAATAAACGCGCGAGCCTCAGGATTAGTTCGCGAAACCCGCGCCGCTTTGCGAGCACGTTCCTCAAACTCCGCCTTGGGGTAGATCGCCAAACTGTGATCCTGCCCTTTGGTCACCATGAGACCACCAGCCAGCTCCTCGCGGAACTTCGCCGGAAGCGTCAATCGCCCCTTGTCATCCAACTTCGGTGTGTAGGTACCAAGGAACATTCCCGGACCTACCTTCCTTAGTTGGCGATTGGGAGATGCAACTTTCTCGAGGTCTTTGGGGTTTTGCTCCCCTCCGCGAACGAAAAGTCACCAATCCCAACTACCGACACCCACAATACCCCACTTTCCCCCACTAACAACCCCCAACACCCCACTTACGCCCCACACTTAGCAATAAATGCAGGTAGAGGCTTTTTATTTCTCAGAAACAAATTTTACAACTTGTTGGGACAATTTTCACTTTAATCCCTCTAGCAACATTTGCCTCAATAATTTCAGTGTTGCTGTGGGGAAAGTATCAGCGAAACCCCAAGAGAAGCACCGAAAATCTGCCACAATGAGGTTGAGTGGGGCAAAGTGGGGAACTTTTCTCACCACCTCCCCAAAAACCAGGACGAGTCACTCAAATTACGAGCTAACCGCGGTTTCAACAGCCTTAGACATTGGCTTCCAGGATTCCCAGGCCCCACGGGTTCCACGCCCCCAAAGTTCCCAGGCTCGGTGTTTTGACGATGTTAGATTGACGATGATTCCCCGATACCACCCATTTTCACTACCGCGACCTGCGAACATCGTCAATTCAATATCAGCACAAGCACAAAACCGCGATAACCCGTAGGCGCCCCCACCCCCAGACAACTTTCAAGATCTACACGTACTGTCGCCGCCGGGCGCCAATGATAGGAAGACCACTTCCCACGAGACAGTGGAGCCTTTCACGCAAACCATACTGGCACGCCCCCAAGGCTCCCAGGCTCGGTGTTTTGACGGTGTTAGATTGACAATAATTCCCCAATACCACCCATTTTCAGCACTGTGACCTGCGATCATCGTCAATCCACTATCAGCACAAGCACAAAACCGCGACAATTCACTGAAGATATCACTGCATAAACGCAGCCACGCCCCCCTCACGACAGTGTTACGAACGCAAGCACTGGCTGGATCCTAGGCACGCCCAAGAAGCTTCCCCACGCGCGTATACGTCAACACCAACCAAGAGGGGCAACCCTGGTAAGAAAAACCCCTTCCGACCATTACCGGAAGGGGTTTGTGGAGGTTATAGGAGGGTTAGCGCCCGTCGTCGAAGCGGGAACGGAAGCGCTCGTCCATCCGGCCGGTAAATCCCGAGCCAGATCCGGAGCCCTTCGCCTTCTTGGGGCGCGATGGGGAGGACAGCGAAATGCCGGAGTCGTTGGAGCGGAGCATCCAGATGCCCGAGCCGAGCATGAGCAGGAATCCGACCACACTCAGGGCGACGAACCAGAGCGTTTCCTGACTGAGAGCTACACCGCCAATGAGGAGCACAAGCCCCAGTACAAAGAGCGCCACTCCTTGTAGGGAAAAGGAGAATCGGCCGTCCACACCGGCGCCCGAAACCGAGGCGCTAAATTTTGGATCGTCAGCCATCAAGGACTGTTCGATCTCACGCAGTGCACGCAGTTCCTGTTCAGAGAGCGACACCGTTTCCTCCTTTGATAGTGCAGGCTACCCATCGGGCCTTTTGCCGATACATAGACTTTAACGTCCAGAATATCGGGAAAGTTCCCGGCGGGCGAAAAAGTAGCTACAAACTGCGCTACGCTGCGAGGGCCCCTCCCTGATCAGCACTTTCGACGACGTCCAAAAACTCTTCAACCTGCATCAAAAGCTCCTTCACCACGGTAGCGGACACCTCACTATCCAGCCCCGTCATAACGCGCGAGCGCATCCGTGAATAGGTAGAGAAAACATCTGCCCACTGCTTGCCAGTGGAGTCCACAAGCGCCAGCTGTTTCCATGCGCCAGTGGGGCGACGCCTACGGGTTGCTACTGGCGAGCTTGCAATGTACGCACCTGCAGCTCGGAGGGCAGCCTGGTAGGCGCACTCCAACGCGTCAGCATAGTTTGCGTCGCGGTAGTGCTGCATTGCCTCCCGAAGCAGGACAGATGAGCGACCAATGAACTTCGCTCGCTTACCTTGACCGCGCCCGATGGACCTTGTTGTTGCTGAAACGATGGTTGACATTTGCCGCTCCTCCTCACATTTCCTTGCTGTAACCACACCTTAAAAGTCGACCCGGACAACCTATCCATATTTTAGCACATATTTTCTAATTTTGGGATGTTTTTGCTGGTTAAAACATCTTTATCAGGGGTAAGGATTTGTTTTTCACACACCACAACCACAGACATGCTTCGATAGAAGGGTGTCCATTACTATCCGAATGCTCAGTCGCATTGAGTTCGTCCGCCACGTCCCCGAGCTGGTGGATCTCTACATGGCAGCGATGGATTATGCGCCGGATCTACGTGACCAGTGGATCAATTCATGGCGTCGATTGAGCGCTAGCGCAGGGTTTCGCGCTGTCGTCGCCTACGATGACAGCGGGATCCTAGGCATCGCCCATGGGCATGCAGGAATGCCCATGAACTGGTGGCATCTGCAAGTTCAGAAGGGGCTCATCAGTGTTGGCCGGTATGACGAGTTCCGCCATCAACTTTCTCATTATTTTGAGCTGTCGGAAATCCATGTTCGCCCTGGCCAGCAGGGCCGCGGCATTGGCGAGGCGCTGCTAAATGCTCTCGTGGAGGGCGTGCCCCAGCCATGGGTCATGCTCTCCACGCCGGAGGTAGATAGTGAATCCAATGGCGCGTTTGGGCTGTATCGCAAATGTGGGTTCCGTGATGTGTTACGCGGTTTCCATTTCAGTGGAGATCAGCGCCCCTTCGCCATTTTGATCGCTGATCTCCCGCTTACCAACTAGGACTTTTCCCAGGCAGGAGCCATTCCTACGTTGTGCAGCACTTCGTGCGTTGCTTTGGCGAAGTTCATAGTCATGAAGTGCACGTCCGGTACACCTTCGTCGATCAAGCGTTGGGTCATCTCGCTGGAGATTTGGATTCCTTCCGCACGCACTGCGGCGTCACCGCTGAGCGCAGCCTTTTCCAGGCGCGCCCCCACCTCGGGCGCCATGGTTGCACCGGACAGTTCGATCTGTCGGTGGACGGAACGCAGCGAGGTAATAGGCATGATGCCGGGAATGATGGGCTTGGCACCGTGCTCAGGATCGGCTGCCACCAGACGATCACGCAGCCGGAGGAAGTGCTCCACATCAAAAAAGACCTGCGTAATGGCATATTCTGCCCCGTCACGCAGCTTTGTAAGCGTGACTTCGGTGTCAATGTCCAAGGTGTCAGCTCGGTGATGTCCTTCAGGGAAGGCCGCGATACCGATGTCGAAGTGCCGGGACGCCTCAGTTGTTTGAACCAGTTCGATCAGCTCGCTGGTGAATTCAAGGCCGTCTGTTGCCTTGATCCACTCCCCCAACGGGTCGCCTGGTGGGTCGCCGCGCAGGGCGAGGAGGTTGGTGAGGCCAGCCTGCGCATAGGCCTCCAGGATTTCCAGCAGTTCGGCGCGTGAGTGCTCCACCAGAGTCAGGTGGACGAGCGTCGTTAAGGGCAGTGCTGCCAGACGCTCGGCGATGCGGAAGGTACGGTCTCGCGTGGATCCGCCCGCGCCGTAGGTCACTGAGACGAAGGCGGCTCCGAGGTCTTTGAATGCGCCAGCGGCCTTCCAGAGTCGAGCTTCGGCGGCATCGTCCCGCGGTGGCATGAATTCGACAGAAAACATGACTTTGTTGGATTCAGCTAGCAGGGATGAGATTGGTTTCTGTCGTGTTATTGCCATGGCTAGGTATCTTATTCTTAGAGAGGTTCCTTTTACGGCAACTTCACCGAAAAATATTCACAAATTTTACAGATCTTAAAGGGATGCGCTGTGACTACTTTCGACGCTCGAACTCTCACCTTGGCAGATTTTCCCGACGCCGTCGGGGAATGCCTGAATGAGTTTTTCGACTCCCAGCGCCCCCTTATCAACACCATCGATCCTGTCATTACACAGGCAGTTTCCTACTTAGAGGACATGGTTCTCGGTGGCGGAAAGCGCATGCGCCCCATGTTCGCATGGGCCGGATATTTGGGAGCGGGCGGCACGGAGATAGAAGATCCCGCTGCCGTTTTGCGCGCCGTTTCCGCATTGGAATTTATTCAAGCTTGTGCACTTATCCACGATGACATCATCGATGAGTCAGACACTCGACGTGGCTCCCCGACGGTACACCGCCGGGTCGAAGCGCTTCACAAAAACAACACCTGGAACGGCGATGCCGCAGATTTCGGCGTAGGAGTCGCGATTTTGATCGGCGATCTGGCGCTGTCGTGGGCAGAGGAAATGCTACAGAGCTCGGGTCTCAGCCCGGCTGCCCTCGCACGTGTCCGCGGTCCGTGGAGCGCGATGAAGACGGAGGTGATCTCCGGCCAGATTCTTGACATCACGGTGGAAAGCTCAGGGAACGAAAGCGCCGAAATAGCGGAGAAGGTCAACCGGTTCAAAACCGCCGCCTACACCATCGAACGCCCGCTGCACATCGGCGCGGCCATCGCCGACGCCGACGACAATCTCGTGCAGGCTTTCCGCGGCTTCGGTCAGGACATTGGCATCGCGTTCCAGCTCCAAGACGACATCCTCGGGGTCTTTGGCGATCCAGCGATCACTGGTAAGCCCGCTGGCGACGATCTGCGTGAAGGCAAACGGACGGTGCTGCTGGCCCAAGCCCTAAGGCAGGCAGATCTCACTGCGCCGGAGAAAGCCAAGCAGCTTCGGCAGGGAATTGGCAAGACGGCTGATCCGCAGGAACTTGCTGCATTAGCTGCGATTATTGATGAGATGGGCGCGCAACAGGTCGTCGAAAAGCGCATTGCTGAGTTGACTGCCTCCGGTCTCGCCCACCTGGACGATGCCCCGCTCCCCGACCACATCCGGGCCGCGCTCCATGAGCTGGCGATCCGGGCGACGAAACGTGCGGTCTAACGTGAAGCTCCTTCAACGCGCACAGTGGCTGGGTATCCTCGCCACGGTTTTCATGACGCTCGCTTCCTTCGGCGCAGGCGCGATCCGCAACCGCGGTGGGGTCCTCGAAGCGCTGGGCCTCTCCTTCCTGTCCTACGGTCACGGCGCCGGCATCAGCAACGCAACGCTGTGGACGGCGATGTTCTGTTTCATCGTGGCATGGGCGCTGGTGGGGCGCTCGCTGCGCTTGTCGCCTGGGCTGCACAGCGTGCGCAGCCTCAACCGGACGTTGCTGTGGTGGGTGCTGCCACTGGTATTCGCCGCCCCGATACTGTCGCGCGACGTGTATTCGTACCTCATGCAGGGCGCCATGCTTCGCGACGGCTTCGATCCCTACACTCAAGGCGCTGCCGTCAACCCTGGCCCGATGTTGCTCGAAGTCAGCCATGACTGGCGCAACACGACCACCCCGTACGGCCCGCTTCACCTGTGGTTGGGCGAGATCATCACCAGCATCGTGGGCGACAACGTCACTGCAGGCGTAGTGCTGTACAAGCTGGTCTCCCTCATCGGTTTCCTCATGATCGCCTGGTCAGTGCCACAGATCGCGCGCGAGCTGGGCGCGGACCCATGCTGGGCTGTGTGGCTCGGCGTGATGAACCCGGTGATGGTCTTTCACCTAGTTGGTGGAATGCACAACGAGTCGCTGATGGTAGGGCTGGTCAGCGTCGGCATTTATGCAGCTTTACGACGCCGGTTCGCCCTCGCCGTAGTCTGCGTCGCCATATCGGTCTCGTTGAAAGCCACCGCGGTGTTCGCACTGCCGTTCCTCGTGTGGATGGCAACGCGCCGACTTTTGGAAGTTAAGGGCGGCACGTCGCGGTGGCACCACTTCGTGTCCTTCGTGGTGTCTGGAACGTGGATGACGGCGTTGACTCTCGCCGTGGTCAGCGCTGTGACCTGGGCGTCGGGCGCTTCGTGGGGGTGGGTCTCCCAGATTTCGGGCAACTCCAAGGTGATCAATCCACTCGCGATCCCGTCGCTGCTGGCTAGCCTCATGACCCCTGTGGGGCAGCTGATCAATGAGAACTTGGACTACAACAACTTCCTAGTAGTCACCAGACCGCTATCGCAGGTGACGATGCTGGCCGGGCTCGTTGTGGTGTGGTGGTTGTTCCGCCAGGACCGCGTGCGGGCGGTGATGGGAATCGCGGCAGCCTACACCGTTGCGGTGCTGTTCAACGCCGTCACCCTGCCCTGGTACTACACCAGTTTGCTGAATGTGGTGGGGACGTTCCCCGCGCAGGAAAAACTCCGACGCATCACTGCGCTGCTATCCATGGTGATCGCGGCATCATTTGCTGGCAGCGGCAACCACATGCTGTACAACTTCGTCTGGATGACCTCGGTTGCGGTGCTGGCGTGGCTGCTCACCAGTTATGTGTTTGGGGCGGCGCGTCCCGCCCCAAACAAGGGCGATTAGAAGCCCATCGACTGCGCGCGTCGCATCACTTCACGAGCCAAATGGCCATGGAGGGCGTCAACTGGCCTTCCGGGCAGGGAGTCGTCCTCGGTAAAGAGGTAGCGGAGGATTTCATCGTCGGTGAACCCGCCGTCGGAAAGCAGGGCGATGACGCCTGGGACAAACTTGACGAGCTGGCCGTCGTCGGAAAGGAAACGAGCCGGAATGTACTTCACGCCGTCGCGCTTGACGGCGATCAACTGGTGATCGCGGAGCAGGTGCATGACGCGGGTGACAACCACGCCCATTTTTTCGGCAAAATCCGGGACGGACAGTACTGGCTCATCTGCAGGGAGCACATCATGTGCGGATGGAATAGAACTCACATCCATGCAGTCTACCCAGGGTATCTGGCAAGTACCGAGTCCGGTACGCCATACTTATTGGCATGAGCAATGTACAGGTTGGGGAGATCATCGACGGTCGCTACCGGGTTGAAGCGGTGATCGCTAAAGGCGGTATGTCCACAGTGTTCCGCTGTGAAGACGTGCGCCTGGGCCGTCGCGTGGCTGTGAAAGTGATGGATGACCGCTACCTGGATGACGCAATCTTCCGCTCTCGTTTCGTGCGAGAAGCTAAGTCAATGGCGCAACTGGGCCACCCCAACATCGTCGACGTGTATGACTTCAACTCCACCGGAGACCACGCCTACCTGGTGATGGAACTGATTAGCGGAGGCACGCTGCGGGAACTCCTCGCGGAGCGTGGCCCCATGCCTCCCCACGCCGCTACCCAGGTGATGCGTGGCCTCCTCACCGGCCTGTCGGTGGCGCACAAGCAAGGGCTCGTACACCGAGACATTAAGCCGGACAACGTGCTGATCAATAAGGATCATCGGGTGAAGCTCACGGACTTCGGCCTGGTGCGTGCCGTGGCCCAATCCGAACACACGTCGGACAAGATCATCGGTACCGTGTCCTACCTGTCTCCAGAGCAGGTTGATGGTGGCCACATTGGGCCAGAGTCGGACGTCTACTCGGCGGGTGTGCTCCTCTTCGAGTTGCTCACCGGCACCACCCCCTTCGACGGCGACACTCAATTCGCGCACGCCATGCAGCGCCTCTCCCATGATGTTCCCGCGCCCAGCTCCCGGATCGACGGCGTTCCGCAGCTTTTCGACGAACTCGTGGCCGCCGCGACGCAACGCGACCCGGCGGAGCGCTTCCCTACCGCAGCAGAGTTTCTCGCAGCGCTCGAAGATGTCGCTACTGAATTGGAGCTGCCGTCCTTCAAAGTGCCAGTGCCGACGAATACTGCCGTGGCGCGCGCTACGGAAGTGGTCGCGGGAGCCACTGAGGTGGTTGCTCCCCTTCCGCCACTGGCCCCGCCTGTGGAGAACCAATCGACCAGTATCTTGCCACCGCTAGAACCGACGCCAGCCCCAGCTCCGATCGCTGAGCCTCCTACCGAGGCGTTCCCGGTGGCACCACAGGTCACGCCCCCCATCATGCCACCCATCGCCCCGGAGCCAGAGACCAGGGACGTTCCCGCTGTCCGTGAGGACCAATCGGTGGCGTTCGAGGCCCCCACGCCGGTAAGCAACCGCTCGACCGCGAAGCTCATTGCTTGGTTCCTTGTTGTCGCATTGCTCATTGCATCCGTGGCGGTAGGTGGCTGGTGGTTCGGCTCCGGCAGGTATGGGGAAATCCCGCAGATCCTTGGCGAGGATCGTCCTACCGCAATACAGCTGGTGAGCGACGCGGGTTTTGACCCGGTGGTCACCGAGGTCTTTTCCGACGACGTGACCGTGGGCAAGGCGGTGGGAACCGCGCCCCCTTTTGGGAGTCGAGTACCTCGCTCTGACCAGGTTGAGGTACTCATCTCCAAAGGGCTTCCTACTGTTCCGGTGCTGCCGGCCAGTGGCGACATAGCGGAGTACCGGCGCGCCGTGGAGGAACGTACCTTGATCCTGGAAATTGGGGGTGATGTTTTCTCCAATGACGTCCCTAAAGGTCAGATTGTGAGTGTTTCGCCCTCACCGGGCGTGACGGTGAAGACGGAATCGGTGGTGACGGCGTCGATAAGCAAAGGCGCCGCCCCCGTGGACGTTCCGGACGTCGCAGGGATGTCGCAGGAGGACGCGACCCGTACGCTAACGGATGCGGGGCTCACAGTTGGCAGCGTGCAGCAGGAGTTCTCCCAGCGGCACAAGCCAGGACATGTAATTTCCACGAGCCCGGGTTCACACGCAAAGCTCGCCCGCGGGTCGGAGGTGAATCTGAAGGTCTCCAACGCGTTGGAGATGCCGAGTGTGATCGGGAAAACCTCCACTGAGGCTGTCGCCCAGCTAGAAGGCCTTGGTTTTGTGGTGACGCTCGAAGATACCTCAGATGCCGGTACGGTGCCGTACGAGATCGTGGGTACCTCAGCGCGCGCCGGCGCGCTCATTGATCCCGCCTCCCCAGAGGTCACCCTGCAGGTGGCCAATCGGGTGCGAGTTCCGTCCGTTGTGGGGCGCACGATGGAGGATGCGACACAAATCCTGACCAACATGGGATTGTCAGTGAACACACGTCGTGATGGCAGTAGGGTGCTGACGCAGTCGCCACGCGCGGGAGCGAAGGTGGATATCGGAAGTACCGTCGAGCTCACTGCGCTGCGCTAATGCCAGTGTTCGTGTGGGTGGCGGTGGGCGCAGTCCTCGCGGCAGCGCGCTTTTCGTGGCAGGGGTTCCGCGCGCCGATCGACGTGGAAGTGTACGTCCAAGGTGGTCGGTTGCTGTTGTCGGGACAGAATTTGTATGCAGCTGACGTCCCCGTCACCGGTACCGAGCTTCCGTTTACCTACCCGCCATTTGCTGCGATGGGCTTCGCCGTGGTGGCATGGTTGCCGATGCCACTGGTGATCGTGCTGCACCATGCGGGGATGGTGGCGTGCGCATGGTTGGTAGTTCGGTGGCTGCGACTGTCACCCTATTGGCTGGTGCTGATGTTGCTCTTGCAGCCGAGTTTCGATTCTTTGACCTTTGGCCAGATCAATTTCTTCCTCATGACGCTCGTCCTCGCCGACGCCTACGGCCACCGACCCCGCTGGTTGCCCCGTGGCGCACTGACCGGTATCGCGGCCGCCATCAAAATCACCCCGGCGATTTTCCTGCTGTGGTTCTTGCTGCGCCGCGATACGCGAGGCCTCGTCGGCATGGTGGGAGCAGCAGGCTTAACGACGTCCCTCGCCGCCGTTCTTAAGCCCCACGATTCCTGGTATTACTTCACCGAGGCGCTGTGGACGCCGGCCCGGGTCGGAGATGTCGCCTACCTTCAGAACGCTTCCCTGCAGGGCGTGTTGGTGCGCATGGGTGGAGGCGATCTAGTTCCGGTCGTGCTGGCTGTGGTGTTGATCGGTGCAGGAGTGGTGATCTGGCGCTGCACGGACGCGGTGTGGTCCTTGGTTCTTACCGCGGGGCTCGGGTTGTTGCTGAGTCCAATTAGTTGGACGCACCACTTCACGTGGTTGATCGTGCTAATTGCACTCCCCCAGTGCCCTTCGTGGCTGCGGTGGTGGGGACTGGTGGCCATGTCAGCGGGAATGCTACTGACAAGCAATCAGGGGATACTGGGCGCTTTCGCGGTGGCCCAATATCCCCTGATCGTGGTGGTGTCTTTTGTTATTACCGGTGCTGGTTGCGGAGCATCTCCGCAACGAGGAACGACAGCTCCAGAGACTGCTGGGTGTTGAGACGCGGATCGCACGCAGACTCGTAACGGCCTGGCAGGTCAACGTCGGTGATGTCCTCTGCACCACCGAGGCATTCGGTGACGTTTTCGCCAGTGAGCTCGATGTGGATGCCACCCGGGTGGGTGCCCAGTGCGCGGTGTACCTCGAAGAAGCCCTGAACTTCATCGATGACCTTGTCAAAGTGGCGCGTCTTGTAACCGTTTGAGGAGGTGTAGGTGTTGCCGTGCATCGGGTCAGACTGCCAGATGACCTTATGACCTCTGTCCTCTACTGCTTGGACAATGCCGGGCAGGACCTCGCGGATCTTGTCGTGGCCCATACGTGCCACGATGGTGACCCGGCCTGGCTCGTTGTTCGGGTCGAGTCGTTCGACGTAAGCCACAGCTTCTTCAGGAGTGATCGTTGGTCCGATCTTGATTCCAACCGGGTTAGCGATCAGGGCAGCGAAGTTCACGTGGAAATCATCAAGGCCACGCGTGCGCTCGCCGATCCACAGCTGGTGTGCGGACAAGTCCCAGAGTTCTTCGTTGTTGTCGTCCAGGCGCAACATCGCACGTTCGTAGTCCACGAGAAGTGCCTCGTGGGAAGCGAAAATATTCGCTGAGCGCAGGCCCGGATCGTCCACGCCACAGGCGTCCATGAAACGCAGTCCGGCTTCAATTTCCCGAGCCAGCGCCTCGTAGCGGGCACCAGCTGGGGAGCTTTGCACAAACTCGCGGTTCCACTCGTGGAGGCTACGCAGGTCCGCTGTGCCAGAGCTGGTCAATGCTCGCACCAGATTCATGGCAGCCGAAGAGTTCGCGTAGGCACGAATCATTCGTGCTGGGTCGTGCCTACGGGCCTCTGGGGTTGCTTCCACGCCGTTGACAATGTCACCACGGTAATTAGGCAAACCGTTGGCATCCAGATCGGAAGAACGTGGCTTTGCGTACTGCCCGGCGATACGGGCCATCTTCACCACTGGGGTGGAGGCACCGTAGGTCAGCACAACAGCCATCTGGAGCAACGTCTTGATGTTTGCTTTGATGTGCTGTTCGGTATTGCTTTCGAAGGTTTCCGCACAGTCGCCACCTTGCAGCAAAAATGCCTTGCCCAGTGCGACGTCTGCCAGGAGGGTCTTCAGTTCGCGGATCTCCTGCGGAACGACGATCGGTGGCACCGTCTCGAGGATGCGGCGCACTGCTACCGCTTGCTTTTCATCCCAGGATGGCTGTTGTTTAGCGTCCCGGGAAATGACATCGCGGAATCGCTCCTCCAATCCTGGTGGCAGGGGCGGGAGGCTCGGAAGCTCATGTACGGGGATATCAACAGTCCAACTCACATCCCAAAAGCTACCACAGTCGCAGGTTAACGCACTCTATTGTTGGGTTGTAGGGGCAACGCTTCCATGCACGCGCGGAACTTGGCGAGGTTGTGTCGGGCGTCAATGAGTGCGTCGTGGTTGCCTTGCGGCGTAGGAGGCAGCTTGGGGCGTCCTGCCATTTCCCAATATTGTTTCAGTTCCCTGGTGTATCGTGGCAACGCCTTGGGCAGCCCTGCCATGTCGCCCCACAGTTGCGCCAGCACGACATGATCGTAGGCACCAACCCATGCCCACAGCTGCACCTGTGTGCCGCTCGCCATAAGAAACTCGTACACGCCTTGTCTAATATCAGCGAGGGATTTCCAGGCCGGGTCGCTCGGGTTTGGAAGCTGCGACAGCACGTGCGCCTGTACCCATGGGTTCGCCTTTGCCGGATCAAACTCAGTAGACACCGCATAAAATTCCCGACCGTCCTCGGCGACGATCGCGATCGAGACAAGCTCGATGGTCTCACCGTCTTCAATGAATTCGGTGTCGTAGAAAAAACGCACAGGTAACTTCTTCCTAGCTCGTTACACGCAAGTTACTTCAACAGTAGCCGGTGCGCGGAACGAGCTTGCGCTGGGGCCTTGGTGCTCACCAACTGGTGGTAGACCGCTGGTGGCTTGACGGTCCAACCCAGAACCGGAATGCGAGAAATCCCGTGGAAAGCGGCACCACCAATCAAGCTGAAGGCGACGCAGGCCCACACCCACACCGTCGTGTTATGCAGCGGGTTAGTTGCGCCCAGTTCAAATGGCAGTCCGCTGAACAGGAACTGGTAGTTAAACAGCAAGGTCAGGCCGAATCCGTGCCCAATGTACAGCACCAAGGTGTTGCGTCCGAAGAACCGTAGGAGCGGGAACACGCCAGGAATCTTGGTGAGCAGCACCGCTAGCGTCAGTGCGGCCGGAAGCGCGAGGATCCGCAGTACCAGGCGTACAACGAGTTCCGAGTCATCAAAGCTAAGGACCACGTGCCCAGGCAGCAACCACCCCTGGAAATCGACGCTCCACTTCGTCAGCCAGATGTTGTGCAGTTCCAAGTACATCCACCAGGTCACGGCTGTGGCTGCCAGGCTCAGTGGGTGGAAGATGTGTTCGGTGAAGCTAATGATGAGCGACTTCAGCCGCACACCAACCATGAAGATCGGCAGGTACAACATCACGTGGTTAACAATGATGGGGCGCTCTGGGATCAGGAGAAACACCAGCGGCACAAAGCTGACGGCTAGGGCCCACGGTGTGGAGAGTCTCCGGGTGATCCAAGCGAACGCGGTCACGATGACCAAGCAGTACAGGAACCACAGCAGATTCGCGCCTTCCTTGGTGGCATCCAGCACCATCTCAAGGGTGGGGGCTTTGTCATCGAGGAAGTGGTGCCATTCGCGGTATTTGAGCCATAGTTCCACGGGAGCCCACATGAAGTAAGGCAGACCGATGAACCACAGACGCTTGAACAGTAGCTCCCGAAGCGAAAAGTGGAGGACCTTGGCAGCTAGAAAGCCACTGACCACAAAAAACAGTGGCATGCGCATGGGGTCCAAAAACTCGTTGATCCGAGCGGGGAGGCTGAATTCGCCGTTTGGCACAGCCAGGGTGGCGTGTAGGAAAAGAACTCCCAAGATTGAAAGCCCTCGGGCAGCATCCGGCCATTCCAAATACTGCTTCTTTTCCACAGCTACCTTCATTCACTTCCGTTAGTCGCGTGCCCTCGTGGCAACTTGCACGTGCCATGCACGAAAGGACAGCTTACCCAACGAAGCAACAGGTAAGCAAAAGTTAGGTGTTATTCGGGCAGTGCGTTGGGTGGGTACCCGAGCCCAGCCTCGAGTGATTTCTTCACCTCTGCAGCGTACACATCAACGTAAGGCTTCCCTGCTAGATCAGCGAGCGTGTGCATTACATGGTCAGTGAATGCCCGTAGAGTTTCGTAGCTTTCCGGGTCGATGCCACGGTCACGCGCGAACTTGAGGGGATCGATCGGCGCCCCCACATTAATCCGCACTTTCGCGGGGCGAGGCACCCACGATCCGATTGGGTTGGCGTTACGCGATCCGATCATTGCCACCGGCACCACAGGGGCACCGGTCGCAAACGCAATTCGAGCAACTCCGGTCTTGCCACGGTAAATGCGGCCATCAGGGGAACGCGTTCCTTCTGGGTAGATTCCGAACACGTCGCCATTTTCGACAACCTTTTTCCCGGCTTCCATCGCAGCTTTTGCCGTGTCGCCCGAGCTGCGGTCGATCGGAATTTGCCCCACGCTAGTAAAGAACCACTTCTGCAGCTTTCCGACGACACCCTCCCCAGTAAAGTATTCCTGCTTCGCCGGGAACTGGATCTGACGTGGACACAGCAACGGAAGATAGAAGGAATCCATCACGGCTTGATGGTTGGAGGCAAGGATCACGCCGCCGGAGGCTGGGATGTTGTCCAGCCCGGTGATGCTCGGCCTGTTGTAGACGCGCAGTAGAGGGCCAAAAAGAATGTTCTTGAACGTCCAGTACCACTTATTCTGCATCGTCGCTTCGGCCTTCCGATCTGTTGTTGTAACCCGTTCCACTTTACATGGCGCCACATGGAGGTGGAGGTAGTTAGGGTGCCGTGTCTGTACGAGATTCCGTCAGCGCGAGGTGCGCGGCACCGATCATTCCGGCATCGGCCCCGAGCGCTGCTGGTACCACCTGTGGGAACGGCCGGTGCCCTGCCCCGACGACCAGGCCACGGGCCTTCTCGACGCCGTCAGCCAGGAACAAGTCGTGATTTTGGGCGACTCCGCCCCCGATTACGATGAGCTCCGGATCAAACATATCGCTCATGATGGACAGCGCCACGCCGAGCCAGGAGGAAAACTCCACGATTGCTCGCTTTCCGATGCTGTTTCCTGCCCGTGCCGCCGCGATCACGCTTTCGCCTGTCCACAGCTGTTCTGGAGCCCCTTCAGCTACGGCGATCTCTTGCGCGGTCGCCGCGAGTGCAGTCCCGGAGCAGTATCGCTCAAGGCAGCCGCGTTTCCCACACGGGCAGGGCCTGCCACCAGGCACTACTGGGAGATGCCCAATCTCCGGGGCAGTGCCAAACGCGCCGCGATAAATCTCACCGCCCGTCATCACTGCACCACCGATACCGGTCCCGATAGAAATAAAAGCCCAGGTATCTGCCTGCTGAGCAGCGCCGAACGCTGCTTCAGCTCGTGCAGCGGAATTGGCGTCGTGTTCCAGCGAGACGGGAATGCCAAGGCGCTGCGACAAGCGCTGTTGCAAGGGGGCGTCCCGCCAGGGCAGGTGTGGCGCGAAGCGTACATTCTGGCGATGTTCATCGAGGAACCCGGCGACAGCAATCCCCACTGCAGCAACCTTGTGCCGAGAGGAAAGCGTTTGGGTCATCGCGACGATAGCATCCTCCATGCTGGCGGCGTCGCCGTGAGACTGCTTGTGCTCACGGTCAATGATTGTGCCGGTTGCGGTAATTGCAGCGGCACGCACATTTGTACCGCCGATATCGAAACCGATGGCTACCGGGGTATTCAAGCCAGCTCCTTTTCCGCAGGGTAAAAACTTAGTATATCTTCCGTCACGTCATCCCTAGGACTTGGGCGAAGTCTGCGCCCTTGTGCTCCCATGTCCAGTGTTGCAGCACATGAGCACGGCCGGCAGCGCCCATGCGGGTGCGGAGTTGGGCGTCGGAAAGCAGCGCGTCCAAGGCATTTTCAAGAGCCTGCCTGTCCCGGCCAGGCACTACGATGCCTGACTCTGCAGTGACGGTCTCGGGCGCTCCCCCGGAATCGCCCGCGATCACTGGGATTCCCGCCGCTTGTGCCTCGAGGTACACAATGCCCAGCCCTTCGACATCAAGGCCCCCGCCGCGGGTGCGCGCCGGCATGGCGAAAATATCCGATGCGTGCAGCCACCGCAAGCGCTCAGCATCGCTCACCCGCCCCGTAAAGCACACATTGTTCAGACCCTCCGCCTGCTTCTGTAGCTTTGATTCGTAGGGCCCCTCCCCCACGATCACCAGACGCGCAGTAGGATGCTTCGCTTGGAGCTGCGGCCACACGGCGAGGAGGGAGTCCTGGCCTTTGCGGGGAACCAGTCTGGATATACAAGTCACCGTCAGCTCAGCGGGGTCGAGGGTGGCGGGGACGGGGCGTCGGAAAGCTGCAGCGTCTACGCCCGACGGCAGATACACAAAATTCGTGTGGCGACCGAAAGCCCGTCGGAATCGGCGCAGCGTGTATTCGGAAATGTAGGTCACGGCGTCGCACTGGGAGCCAATGAGGCGCAATACCTGGCGCGCGCCCGGCAACATCGACCACCCCACCTCGTGCCCATGCGTCGACGCCACCACCCGCGTCGCCCCGGCTCGTTTCGCAGCGGAAGCCAGAACTGCGAGGGGCGCAGCAGCGGCGAACCACACCACTTCAATCTGCTCGTGCCGGATGAGCCGCCGCATTTCAGCTGCCACCCCGGGGGTCGGCAGCATTATTCGATGAGGCCACCGGATTACACGGTACGGCGCTTGCCTATCCCACGCCGCAGCAGCAGGTGAATCCTGCGTGGAAGCAAAGACAACAACCTCTTCGGGAGGAAGCGTCGCGAGGAAATCCCTCACATACGACTGAATCCCGCCAACAGTGGGCGGGAAGTCATTCGTCACGACTAAGACTCGGGGCATGAGTCAAAAGCTTAGCTAGTAACGGCGCGCCCCGTAGAACGGCATAGAATCCATGCCCACCACCTGCAGCGGGATGCCGTAGTCAGACGCGTGCACCACCTTGCCGTTGCCAGCATAAATGCCCACGTGGGTAGCACCTGGGTAGAAACCGACCACGTCACCGGGCTGGAGATCCTCCCGGCTCACCGGCATACCGCCAGCCATCTGCGCCTGAGACGTGCGAGGCACCGTCTTGCCCTGCTGTGCGTAGGACCAGACGACTAGACCAGAGCAGTCGAAAACATCCGGGCCGGTTGCTCCCCAACCGTACGGCGCACCAAGCTTGGTCATCGCCGCTTCCAAGGCCTTCATTCCATCTGCATTGGTGGACGTCACGCCGACCAGGTCGTATGCGACAGGACCGTTCTTGTTTTCCCACGCCTGGCGGTCGGCTGGGCTCAGCGCATCGATACGCGCCTTGATGTCCCGAATCCGGTCCTGCAGCTCCTTATCCTGCTTTTCCAGTTGGACCTTACGGGCAGCAAGCTCATTGATCTTGTACTGCGATTCTGCTTGCAGCCGAGCGGCCTCACTGAGTAAACGACCAGCCTCTGCAGACTTCTCCCGCTGCGTTGCGAGAGCCTCCTGCGCCTTACGAACATAGCCCGACATGTACGCCGAACGATCAATCGCGTTCTGAGGCCCCTCAGCATTGATGATGGTGGTCAGCGGGTCACGCATGGAACCACGGTATTTGGAGGCAGCAAGCTTATCGACGACAACCTTTGCCGCCTTTTCTTCCTCCCGAGCGCGCTCCCCGGCCTCAGTAGCGGACTGGGCGCGCTGCTTGATTCCCTCCAACTCGGATTCCTTGGCCTTGATATCTTCCTGCAGCTGCTTGAATTCTTCATTCTGCGCTGACACCTTTTCAGAAGACTCCCCCAGTTCCTTCATGAGGTCATCCATCGATGCGGGCGCAGCAGCAGGTGCCACGGGATCAGCGAATGCGTTTGGGGAGACCGCGAGGGTCACGGTTGAGGTGGTAGCAATGATTGCCGCTAGGACAGCACGACGAAGGTGCGAAGAAAACACTGGTTGGAGCCCTTTTCATCTCTGCTCCGGCCAAGGTACGCCGGACAACTAATCGCTTAGCCTACATTAATATCCTGTAAAAATCCAGCCATAAAACTAAGAAAACAATAAGCAAAAAGGGCTGGCTGGAAACAAGGTTCCAACCAACCCTAATAGCTAAGCAGCGAGCATTAGAAGCGCACTGCGGAGTGGTATGGCATGTAGTCGATAGGAGACTCGGAAAGCGGAGTTCCCTCGTTGATGGCATGAATGACAGTGCCATTGCCAGTGTAGATGCCCACGTGGGAAGCTCCACCGTAGAAGGCGATGATATCGCCTGGCTGGAGTTGGTCGCGGGAGACCTGGGTACCCTCAGCTGCCTGAGCGTAGGAAGTGCGCGGGATGGACTTGCCAACCTGGGAGTAAGCCCAGGAGGTCAAACCAGAGCAGTCAAAAGCGTTCGGTCCGGTAGCGCCATACACATATGGGGAACCGATCTTGCTGCGAGCAGCATCCACGATTGCCTGACCGGAAGGAGCCTGGGAGGAGGTCGCCAGAGCCGCAGCAGCATCGACGGCACCGTAGTTAGCGTCACCTGCCTGACCAGCCAGACCAGGAACGAAGTCCTGAGCACCCGGGATGGCCGCAATGTTCGGAACGTTCTCCAGGCCTGGAATCTCAACAGTCAGTCCAGTGTTAGGAATGACCACTGGCGCAGCCTCGGCTGGCTGAGCGAGAGAAACAGCTGCACCCATTGCGACAGCAGAAGCAGTGGCCTTGGTAGCGATGTTAACGTTCCGGCGGGTGTGCTTACCCATGAATATTCTCCAAATCTTCCCTTGCGCCGACCGGGTTAGCTGACGGATTAGGAAACGGAAGCTTCCTCCACTTGCTCCACCTGAGCGGCTCTCGCAGTGGTTCACCCCAGACGATGATGGTTCCCCGGTTCGATTCAGCTAGTACGCTTCCTCGATTAGGCATTATTTCGGTTTGTATTCCAGGTAACAGCCAAATAACAATTGGCATTGCCCGTAATGTCTCGAACAGATTACGAAATGGACACACCCCATGTCCAACGGGCGCGCCCACCAACCACCGTTATCCGACCGTTATCAAACTTGCGTCACACCTGCGTCCCGAATTTCCCGCAAAGCTGCGGATTGCACACCTGTCAGCAATACCGTACTCTACCTGGCGATTTAACGACGAGGCCGAAAAAATGTTGCACTACCCTAGCCCGCAAATTGCCCGCGAATTCTTTTTGTGATTTGGGTCACTCTATATGATTGGTGGTCACATACTTCCCATGACTCACAGCAATAACACCACAGACCGAGTCATTCGGCAGTAGTTCAGTTCCAGTGAATTTGTCAGGGCCGGTGGTTGTCAACCTGTTGTGAGTCACTAACTGATTCCCTTTTTATGCGGTTTTTAACACCGTCAGATTGATTCCCTCAACGGCCTTAGGCATC
>NZ_JBVJNS010000012.1:0-63321 GCF_055583565.1 Corynebacterium sp. NPDC104732 | reverse complement strand
AACGCCCGGTCCCATTCCGAACCCGGAAGCTAAGCCTTGCTGCGCCGATGGTACTGCACCTGGGAGGGTGTGGGAGAGTAGGTCACTGCCGGCCTTAAAACTTCAAACATGAAATGCGGTGTGTCTAGGATATGACGTCCTAGGCACACCGCTTTTCGTCGTCTAGTTAAAAGATGGGGTGTGTGGAACAGGTTGTGTTCCGCACACGCCTCTTTTTTGTGTTTTGGTGTGGGGGTTAAGGGACAAAATGTGTGTCCGGCGTGTTGTCAGTTGTTACTTCACTTCTAGAGGCTCTGGTCACGGTCCCTGAAGTTTCTTACTAAAACCCGGGAAGCATTTCCCGGATCTCGGGCCGAAAACAGTGATATAGCAGGTGTGAAGCCTAAAAAATCACCGAGACCCGGGGAACGCTTCCCGGGTTTTGCAGGGTTAAGTAACAAAATATGTGTCCGGCCAGGAACTGATGTGTTAACAGTCGACTGGCATAGCCGTTGACGCAACAGAGCAGATCGGACTGTTACCCGATTGGCGTGCTCCATCGGGAGATACCCAACGAGCCTGCAGTATCGGTCATTGCGGTTGAGCCGACAGCATAAGCATAGAAGGCCCGAAAAGATCGCCGCGTGTGTGATCATCTTTGGTTTTGGTGGTCCAAGTGTCACCTGGTAGTGCCGTTGTTTTTGCTTTTGTCCCAGGCAGACGGGGCATCGGGTCGTTTTTTCATCACTGGAGTTGGGTAACCGCACCTGCTAGCAGGAACAATATACAGCACCTGTTTACGTGCCCTGACCTGGCTTTACTGTGGAATTCAGCCACACATTTTGCCTCTTAACCCTGGGTAGCTGTGTGCCCGACCGAAACAACCCAGGTGATAATGCACCGGGCTTGGAAATAGTTTTCTTCCTGCGAGAAGCCCCATTGTGGTTCAGTCCCCATTCCTCCGCTGCGTCGCGGACGCTACGACTGTCGCGGACCAACGAGCACGCCTGCTCAACAACCTCCGCTTTAGGATCCCACCGAGCGGACCCCACACACCAGCAATCATGGTCAGTTGTTTCCACGATCCTAAGGATCCGCTTTGTATCCCAGGAATGCTTAAGGCCCGAGCCCACAAGGGCGTCGGGCCTTAAGCAGCATTAGAGGTTAAGTGGTGAAAATTGGCGTGAGGAAATCATTAAGAGCGGCAGTATCATCCAGCGCGAAAATTCCCGCAACATATTGGTCTGGACGTACTACTACCACCGCACCGGTGTCTGCAATACCGCGCTCATGGAAGATACTGTTACCCGGAATAATTCCGTAGATCTTCTCCCAGTACTCAATTCCGAAGCTGCCTACGCGGGGTTTAAATGCCGCAGGAGCACTTGGGATATCGATTTCTGGGTGCTCACTGTTGTAAATCACACGGACGTCGAAAAGCGCGTCCGTGTCACCGTCGACCGGAGTGAAACGCTGCGGTGACTCCGCAGAACCCCACCACGCAGCCCAGTCGTTCACCGTGGTGCCCGCGGCGTCACCAAACACGTAGATTCGCCAGCGACCATCAGCAACGGCCTGGTGCCCGAGGTGGATCGGGTTGCCGTCGGATACCCGGGCGACCTCAGCGGAGCGGAACCGCTTACCCAGCGGGTATCCGGTTGCCAAGGACTGATCGCTGGCACCGTAAGTGATCAGGGAGTCCTCGTACTGTGTCATAAAGCCGGCCGGGAATTCGGCAGTCTTAACGTAGAACTCTTCCAGGAACTTTGGATCCTCAAACTCCTCGGCAGGCTTCGCCATGAGCGTAGACCATTCCTTGTCGAAGTCGATGAGGTTTTGCGCGACCACCTGGCGCTCTGCGGAGTAGGTACTCAGCAAGGACGCAGGGGACAGCCCAGAGATGACTGCGCCCAGCTTCCAGGCAATATTGAAACCGTCCTGCATGGACACGTTCATTCCCTGACCTGCTTTTGCCGAGTGGGTATGGCACGCATCGCCGGTGATGAAGACTCGCGGCGTGCCACCCTTGTCGGAGCAGTCGTCGAAGTGGTCCGTGACGCGGTGCCCCACTTCATACACTGAGCTCCAGGCAACGTTTTTCACGTCCACCATGTAAGGAGCCATGATTTCGTTCGCCTTCTTAATCACAGCTTCGATTGGGGTCTTTCGGATCGCCCCATTGTCACCTTCCGGCACCACGCCGAGATCGACGTACATGCGGAACAAATGACCACCTTCGCGCGGAATGTGAAGAATCGAACCTTGCGATGACTGAATGGCACATTTGGTACGGATATCTGGGAAATCGGTATCTGCCAGCACATCCATCACACCCCAGGCATGGTTGGCGGCGTCACCAGCAAGCGTTCTGCCGATTGCCTTGCGAACACCAGAACGCGCGCCATCGCAGCCTACGACATATTTGGCTCGGACGGTGCGCTCAACTCCCTCGTTGCTCGGGCCGGTACCACGCAGCGATACGACAACCGGGTAGTCCTCCGCTTCAGTGATTTCGAGGCCGAGGAACTCCCAACCAAAATCAGGTTCCATCCGGGAAGGAGATCGCTTCATAAACGTTGCAAAATGGTCGAGCACGCGCGCCTGATTCACAATGAGGTGCGGGAACTCAGAGATGTTGTTCGGATCGTCCGGGGTGCGTGCGGTACGAATAATCTCGGCCGGATTGTCTGGGTTAGGCTTCCAGAAACACATTTCGGTAATGCGGTAAGCCTCGTCGATGATTTCGTTTGCAAATCCAAAAGCCTGGAACGTTTCGACGCTACGGGCCTGAATACCGTCAGCTTGGCCGATTTCCAACCGGTGTGGGCGGCGATCGATGATTCGGGTGTGTACGTCGGGAAACATGGAGAGCTGCGCCGCAGCGATCATTCCGGCTGGGCCGGTGCCGACAATCAGCACATCCATTTCGTCGGGAAGCTCGGCCGGCCGATTCAGACCGATCCCAGCAGCGGGGAGCGTGCGGGGGTCTTCGGAAACGTACCCGTGGTGGTGGAAATGCATGGAATTACTCCTTAAATGAAACTTCTCGGTCACATGTCGTTGCACGCGCTTGCCGACGTGCTGTGCTGCAGCTCTCAGTTATTGCACACAATCGTATATCATCCATCGTGTTTTGTGTCGCGGATTACAAAATGCTTATGCCTTCGCAAATCCCCGAATAGGGCTCTGTGCTTGTTCTGCTTCGTGATCTGGACCCAGCGGGATTCCATTGCGCTCCCGAAGTGAGAACACGGCAAACAGGCCAAGAATTGTCATCCCGGCGAGGTATAGCGTGACAGAGGTGGTGGTTCCGGTGCGCTGAACGAGGGCAGCTGCGATGGTCGGGGCGAAAGCGCCTCCCACGATCGAGCCAATCGCGTAGGAAATAGAAACGCCGGAGAAGCGAATTGAGGCTGGGAAAAGCTCTGCATACAGCGCGGCTTGCTGGCCGTAGGTGAAGCCAAGACCGATGGTGAGGAAGCAAAGCGCAATGGTTATGTTGGCGATGGAACCGGTGTTGACCATAGGAAATAGCGCGGCTACGCCAGCGAGCTGCAGGAGGAAGCCAACGATATAGGTGTTGCGACGTCCGATAAAGTCAGACGCCCAGCCTGCCAGGAGGGTGAACAGTAGCCAGCTTGCAGCTGAGATGGTGACGGCGGTCAGCACCTCTCCGCGCGGCAGGCCAATGGGGCCATTAGGGTCAGTGGCGTAGTTCTGAATGTAGCCACCGGTAGTCATGTAGCCAACAGTGCCGTTACCAGCGAAAATGAGGGCGGCAATGCACACCAGTACCGGGTGCTCGCGCAGGAGTTTGGGGATCGGCGCGCTTGCATGTTCGGCGCGTTCTGCAATTTCGGCGAAAACAGGAGATTCCTCGACGCCGTGGCGAATGACAAAACCGATGAGGATGAGCACAAAGCTCAGCAGGAAGGGGACGCGCCAACCCCAGTCGAGGAAAGCATCGCCAGGGGCGACTTTTGCCATGATGGCGAGCATTCCAGACGCCATGAGTAGGCCCATCGGGACTCCGATCTGTGGGAAGGCGCCGAACAGTCCGCGTTTGTTCACGGGGGCGTGTTCCACAGCCATCAGTACCGCGCCACCCCATTCGCCACCTGCGGAAATGCCCTGAATGATGCGAAGGAGGACGAGGAGGAGCGGGGAGGCAATGCCGATGGTTGCGTAGGTCGGCAGCACGCCGATGAGGGTGGTGGCGACGCCCATCATGATGAGCGTGATCATGAGGATTTTTCGGCGCCCGATTTTGTCACCGAAGTGGCCTGCAAGGAAGGCCCCCAGTGGTCGGAACAGGAAGCTGAGTCCGACCGTGAGGAAGGAGACAATGGTCGCGGCGGCCGGGCCCATGGGACTGAACATGAGCTGCTTAAACACTAGGCCGGCGGCGGCAGCGTACAGGAAGAAGTCGTACCACTCGATGGCGGTGCCGACAACGGTAGCAGCAGCTACGCGTCGCTGCTCGCTGGGGGAGGACGCAGCCTCAGTAGCCGTAGATGTCGTGGGGTGCGCTGTGGTTTGGTTTGTCATGTTGGATCTTTCAATGCGGTTTTGCCGAGCAGTGATTAGGTGATCTGCAACTCAGCCGGTGATTGACGTGATGTAGGTTACTTGCGCAACTACAGGGAATCATATACGATCTTGGCAACGAGTCAAGAAGCAATGTTCAGGAGAGGTTATGTCCCCTACCCCCCAACTTCCGATCAAACCGGGAAAAATCATTGCCGTACATGTGGCTTTTGAGTCCAGGGCGGCGCAACGTGGCCGTCGCCCTAAGCAGCCCTCGTACTTCATGAAGGCGACCAGTTCGCTCGCGGCTTCAGGTGGTGAAGCAGTGCTCCCCGCCGGGTGTGAACTCATGGCATTCGAGGGTGAAATTGCACTGGTCGTCGGTAAGCAAGCGCGACGGGTGCCGCTCGCTGATGCGTGGTCGTACGTTTCCCACGTCACCGCCTCGAACGACCTCGGCATTTACGACTACCGCGCACATGACAAAGGCTCCAACACTCGCTCGAAGAGCCGTGACGGCTACACTCCGCTTGGGCCGCAGCTTATCGACGCCCGTACCGTCACCCCGGAAGAGCTCCGCATTCGCACTTGGGTGAATGGTGAATTGGCCCAAGAAGGCGGTACTTCCCAGGAGGATTTGATCTTCCCGTTGGCACAGTTCGTGGCTGACCTATCGCAGCACATGACGCTAGAGCCTGGGGACATTATTTTGACCGGTACGCCAGCGGGTTCCACGGTGATTAAGCCTGGTGACGTCGTTGAAATCGAGGTCGATGCTCCGAACGCTCCAGGCGCCCCAACCTCCGGGAAATTGAGTACCACGGTAGTGGCGGGAACCGAAAGCTTCGATGAATCACTCGGCATGCTTCCGCACATTGACGACAAGCAACGCGAAGAAGCGTGGGGCTCTCGGGCCGAGGCAGGTCTGCCGGAAGACCCCAATGCGATTCCAGCTCGCCTGCGCGAAATGCTCATGGCCGCACCAACCGCCGGGCTTTCTGCCCAACTGCGCAACCGTGGCCTGAACCAGGTCGTGATTGAAGGGGTACACCCACAGACCCCGGGGACCAAGATGGTTGGCGTAGCAAAAACACTGCGTTTTCTTCCCGGTCGCGAGGACCTGTTTAAGAAGTATGGGGGCGGGTTTAATGCTCAAAAGCAAGCATTTGATTCCGTAAAGCCTGGAGAAGTTCTGGTAGTTGAGGCGCGCTCCGAATCCGGTTCCGGCACCCTCGGCGACGTGTTGGCGCTACGGGCTAAGCACCTGGGCGCAGCAGGCGTCGTCACTGACGGTGGAATCCGTGACTACGCAGCGGTCAAGGAGATCGGGCTGCCAGTGTTTGGCCAGGTAGCGCACCCGGCCGTGCTGGGACGCAAGCATGTCCCTTGGGAAATGGATGTCGCCATTGGATGTGGCAACGCCACGGTTATCCCCGGCGACGTGATTGTTGGCGACGACGACGGAGTGATTGTCATTCCGCGTGAGCTAGCCGAAGAAGTAGCAATCGCCGCGCTCAAGAAAGAACACGAAGATGAGTGGGTTGCTGCACGAGTAGCGGAAGGCAATCCGGTGGACGGGCTATTCCCGCCAGCGGGGAAGTGGAAAGAAGAATTCACCGCCTGGCTGCAGGACAACCCCTACCCGGTGCCCGGGGGTGATGAACAATAGAACACATGACTAGCCACGTTGAAGAACTCCTGGAGTCCGGCCTCAGCAAGACCCAAATGGCGTATGAACTCGTCCGACGCAACATCGTCAGCGGTGAATACGCCCCGGGGCACCGCTTGGTGCTCGCTGCCATCGCAGATCTACTACATATCAGTGTGGTTCCTGTGCGGGAAGCGATCCGTCAGCTTGAGGCCGAAGGCCTGGTGGATTTCGAACGCAACGTAGGGGCCCGCGTCGCGATGATCGACCGCAGCGCATACGTAGATTGCATGCATACCCTCGGGGTCCTCGAAGGACATGCCACCGCGCTCGCTGCCGAACACCTCGACGGTGCCACCTTGGCAAAAGCTAGGGAACTCAACGAAAAAATGGAAGCCTCGTTGACGGACCTGCAGCCGACGGAATTCACCACACTTAACCGGAAGTTTCATGAAACCCTCTACACCAGATGCCCTAACAAGCACTTGGTGGAACTGATTGCCACAGAATGGGATCGCCTGAACTACCTGCGGGAATCCACCTTCGCCTTCGTCCCTGATCGGGCTCCGGCGTCGGTTGAGGAGCACTATCAGCTCCTAGGGCTGATCGAGCTGAAGGCGGATCGAGAATACATCGAAAAGCTCGCACGTAACCACCGACTCACGACCATTAATCGATACCTCAACTTAACCTAGAAGGAACACACCATGACCTCACAGCCACAGCACCTCCCAGAGAAGATTCAGCACTACATTGGCGGCAAGTTTGTCGATTCCATTGATGGCGACACCTTCGATGTCCTGAATCCAGTCACCAACGAGGCATACATTCAGGCCGCCTCGGGTAAAAAAGAAGACATCGACGCCGCTGTTGCAGCTGCTACCAAGGCCTTCAAAGAAGGTCCATGGCCAAAAATGCTGCCACGCGAACGCT
This sequence comes from Corynebacterium sp. NPDC104732, assembly GCF_055583565.1. Taxonomy (NCBI): domain Bacteria; kingdom Bacillati; phylum Actinomycetota; class Actinomycetes; order Mycobacteriales; family Corynebacteriaceae; genus Corynebacterium; species Corynebacterium sp. NPDC104732. The sequence goes on along the minus strand of NZ_JBVJNS010000012.1, from coordinate 56,234 downwards.
CCCGCGTGTTGCACAAGATCGCGGACATCGTGGAATCGCGCGAACAGATCCTGGCAGAAATGGAATCCTATGACTCCGGCCTGCCAATCACCCAGGCTCTTGGCCAGGCGCGTCGCGCCGCGGAGAACTTCCGCTTCTTCGCGGACCTCATCGTCGCGCAAAGCGATGACACCTACAAAGTTCCTGGTCGCCAGGTGAACTACGTCAACCGCAAGCCGATTGGTGTTGCGGGCCTGATTACCCCGTGGAACACCCCGTTCATGCTCGAGTCCTGGAAGCTCGCCCCGGCTATCGCTACCGGTAACTGCGTTGTGCTCAAGCCTGCCGAGTTCACCCCGCTGTCGGCTTCCCTGTGGGCCGGAATCTTCGAGGAAGCAGGCCTGCCCGAAGGCGTGTTCAACCTGGTCAACGGCTTTGGTGAGACCGCCGGTGACGCACTGGTAAAGCACCCGAACGTCCCACTGATCTCCTTCACCGGCGAGTCCCGCACGGGCCAAATCATCTTCGGCAATGCCGCGCCGTACCTCAAGGGTCTGTCGATGGAGCTCGGCGGTAAGTCCCCAGCCATCGTCTTCGAGGACGCTGACCTGGAAGAAGCGGTCAACGCCTGCATCTTCGGTGTATTCTCCCTCAATGGTGAGCGCTGCACCGCCGGCTCCCGCATCTTGGTCCAGCGCGAAATTTACGACGAGTTCGTGGAGAAATACGCAGCGCAGGCCAAGCGCGTCAAGGTCGGCCTGCCTTCTGATCCAAAGACCGAGGTTGGCGCGCTGGTTCACCCAGAGCACTTTGAAAAGGTCATGTCCTACGTGGAGATCGGCAAGTCCGAAGGTCGCCTTGTTGCAGGTGGCGGTCGCCCAGAAGGCTTCCCAGAGGGTAACTTTGTCCAGCCGACCGTCTTCGTTGATGTCCCACCAACCGCCCGTATCTTCCAGGAAGAGATCTTCGGCCCAGTTGTTGCCATCACCCCATTCGACACTGAGGAAGAGGCACTCGAACTGGCTAACAACACCAAGTACGGCCTCGCCGCATACGTCTGGACTTCTGATCTCAAGCGTGCCCACAACTTCGCACAAAACGTTGAAGCCGGCATGGTGTGGTTGAACTCCAACAACGTTCGTGACCTGCGCACTCCATTCGGTGGCGTAAAGGCTTCCGGCCTGGGCCACGAGGGTGGTTACCGCTCCATCGACTTCTACACCGACCAGCAGGCAGTTCACATCAACCTCGGTGCAGTTCACAACCCAGTCTTCGGCAAGCAGGACTAGCCCTGATCGATGATCACACACCCGACAAAGGACCCCCAAATGACTAACACCATCCCAACCCCCACCTCACCAGCGCCAGACGTCATCCGCTGCGCTTACATGGAAATCGTTGTCACTGACCTGCAGAAGTCCCGAGAGTTCTACGTAGACGTGCTCGGACTCACCGTCACCACCGAGGACGATAACGCTATCTACCTCCGTACCTCCGAGGAATTCATCCACCACAACCTCGTGCTACGCCAAGGCCCAGAAGCCGCTGTTGCAGCGTTTTCCTACCGCGTGCGTACGCCGGAAGACGTCGATAAGGCAGAGGCGTTTTACAAGGAGCTTGGGTGTCGCGTGGAGCGTCGCAAGGAAGGCTTTGTTAAGGGGATCGGCGATTCCGTCCGTGTACAGGACCCACTGGGATTCCCCTACGAATTCTTCTACGACGTTGACCACGTCGAGCGCCTCGCCTGGCACTACCACCTCACCACACCCGGCCAGTTGGTGCGCCTCGACCACTTCAACCAGGTCACCCCAGACGTTCCGAAGGCCGTAAAGTACATGGAAGACCTCGGTTTCCGTGTTACCGAGGACATTCAGGACGAAGAAGGCACCCAATACGCAGCATGGATGCGCCGCAAGCCAACCGTGCACGACACCGCCATGACCGGTGGCGACGGCCCGCGGATGCACCACATTGCCTTCGCAACACACGAAAAGCACAACATCCTCGCGATCTGCGACAAACTAGGTGCACTGCGAATCTCCGACCACATTGAACGCGGACCGGGTCGCCATGGCGTCTCCAACGCTTTCTACCTGTACCTTCGCGACCCAGATGGCCACCGTGTCGAAATCTACACCCAGGACTACTGGACCGGAGATCCAGACAATCCCCGCGTCACCTGGGACGTTCACGACAACCAGCGTCGCGACTGGTGGGGCACCCCAGTCGTACCATCTTGGTACACCGATGCCTCCCGTGTCTTGGACCTCGACGGCAACCTGGTACCACTGGTCGCCCGCACTGATGCGTCTGAACTGGAAGAAACCATTGGCGCAGATGGCTTCTCCTACACTCGCAAAGACGATACGGAAGAGATGCCAGATTGGAAGAAGGGCGAATACAAGCTGGGCCACCAGCTGTAAGCTTCCCTGAAACTGCAAGGACATAACGATGCTGAGTAAAGACCAGATCATTAAGATCGCCGACGACTTAGCCGCGGCGGAACGAAACCGAACCATGATCCCCCGACTGACTGCACAGTACCCGGACATGACGGTGGAGGATTCCTACGCGGTGCAAAACGAATGGCGTCGGCGAGGCATTGAAGCTGGTCGGCGCCCAGTAGGCCGTAAAATCGGCCTGACCTCCAAGGTGATGCAGGAAGCCACCGGCATCACCGAGCCCGACTACGGTGCCATTTTCGAGGACATGGTTTTTGAAAACGGCTCCGAGATCGAGCATGCGCAGTTTTCTAACGTCCGTATTGAAGTCGAGCTTGCCTTCGTGCTGAAAGACCAGCTCACTGGACCAAACTGCACAATTTTCGATGTGATGCGGGCCACCGAATACGTGGTGCCAGCATTGGAGATTCTTTCTTCCCGAATTGAGATGGAAGGACGTACCATCGTGGACACCATCTCAGACAACGCCGCCATGGGAGGTATGGTCTACGGCGGTAATCCGGTGGCACCGACAGAGGTGGATCTGCGTTGGGTATCCGCGCTGCTCTACCGCAATGAAACTATCGAGGACACCGGCGTCGCCGCAGCCGTCCTCAACCATCCTGCTATGGGCGTGGCGTGGTTAGCAAACAAACTGTCCGCCCACGGCGACACCTTACAGCCCGGCGAGATCATTCTTGCGGGTTCCTTCACCAAGCCAATGTGGGTGCAGCCGGGCGACACTGTCCATGCTGATTACGGCACTTTAGGAGCGATCATATGTCGATTCGTCTAGCACCACCATTTCATTCCGGACTCGGGGAAGTCGCTAAAACAGGCCTTTGGGTCTGCTCAGGCTCACCTGTTGCTGCGGAGATCCTCGCAGGCAGTGGGGCAGATTGGCTGCTTATCGACGGCGAGCACTCCCCAATCGGGCTAGAGACCATTGCCTCATTGCTGCGGGCCGTGCAGGGCTATGATGTTGATCCGGTAGTGCGCGTGCCTGTAAACGACACCGCGTTGATCAAACAATACCTTGACCTGGGCGTACAAAACCTGATGATCCCGATGGTGGATTCCGCCCAGGAAGCCGAAGCAGCAGTGCAAGCAATGCACTACCCGCCGCGGGGCGTGCGTGGCGTCGGGTCCGCGCTGGCGCGGTCTGCGCGTTGGAACCGAGTCCCTTCCTATCTCGCGACTGCTTCGGACACTCTGACCTGCATTGTGCAGATTGAAAGCGCGGCAGCGGTGGATCAGGTAGCTGACATTGTGGCGGTCGATGGCGTGGACGCTATTTTCATCGGACCCTCAGACTTGGCAGCGTCAATGGGGTACCTTGGGCAACAAAGCCATCCGGAGGTGGTGGCGGCGGTACACACTGCGATCTCCGCTGCCAAAGCTGCTGGCAAATATGTAGGCGTCAACGCGTTCGATGAGGCTCAAGCCCTCGTCTACCTAGACGCAGGTGTTGACTTCATCGCGGTTGGCGCGGATGTTCAGTTGTTAGTGAAGGCCAGTGACGCGCTGGTGGAAAGGTTTAACTGATGAAGGATCTACTCGCAAAAGTACCTACTGGCCTGCTCATTAACGGTGAGTGGGTGACTGCAACTACGGGTGAAACCTATGATGTGGAAAACCCAGCCACCGGCGAAGTGATCGCAACATTGCAGTCTGCCGGCTCCGAGGATGCAATGAAGGCCCTGGATGCCGCGTGCGCCGTGCAGAAGGACTGGGCGCGTACCCCAGCCCGGGAGCGTTCCGAAATTCTGCGCCGTGCTTTTGAGCTGGTGACGGAGCGTGCGGAGGAGTTCGCAACGCTGATGACGCTCGAGATGGGCAAGCCCCTGGCGGAGGCCCATGGCGAAGTGAAATACGGTGCGGAATACTTGCGGTGGTTCGCGGAAGAGGCGGTGCGAGACTACGGCCGCTTCACGTCTGCTCCCGAAGCTGGATTCCCGATGATTACGAAGCGCAAGCCGGTGGGGCCGTGCCTTCTCATCACCCCGTGGAACTTCCCGTTGGCGATGGCAACCCGCAAGGTCGCTCCTGCGGTGGCGGCGGGATGCACGATGGTGCTGAAGTCCGCTCGATTGACCCCTTTGACCGCGCAATACTTCGCGCAAACCATGCTCGATGCTGGCCTGCCTGCCGGTGTGTTGAACGTGGTATCCGGTAAGTCTGCTTCCGCGATCTCTAATCCGCTCATGGAGGACTCCCGACTGCGCAAGGTGTCCTTCACCGGCTCCACCCCGGTGGGGCAAAAGCTCCTCGCCAAGGCATCGGAGAACGTGCTGCGTACGTCCATGGAGCTCGGCGGAAACGCGCCGTTCATCGTGTTCGAGGACGCTGATATGGACAAGGCGGTCAAGGGGGCGATGGGCGCTAAGATGCGCAATATCGGTGAAGCGTGCACTGCGGCGAACCGCTTCATTGTGCATGAGAGCGTCGTGGAGGAATTCTCCGAGAAGTTCGCCGCAGCGATCCGTGAGCTAAAGGTCGGAAACGGCCTCGAGGAAGGTGTCACGTGTGGCCCGCTGGTGGAGCAGGCAGCCGTCGATAACGTGGCGGAGTTGGTGGACGACGCGGTGCAGCGCGGCGCCCGCGTCCTGGTCGGTGGCGAGCGGGTTGAGGGCGAGGGCTACTTCTACCAGCCGACCGTGCTTGTCGACGTCCCGAAGGATGCACGCGTGATCCGCGAAGAAATCTTTGGACCTGTCGCCCCGATCATTACCTTCAACACTGAAGACGAAGCAATCGACCTAGCGAACGACACCGAATACGGGCTGGCTTCCTATGTATTCACTGAGGACTCCAGTCGTATGTACCGGCTGTCCGATGGCCTCGAATTCGGGCTCATGGGCTTTAACTCCGGCGTCATCTCCAACGCCGCCGCCCCGTTCGGTGGTGTGAAGCACTCCGGTATGGGGCGCGAAGGTGCCGCTGAGGGCATCGAGGAGTACACCTCCCTGCAATACATCGGTGTTGAAAACCCATATAGTTAGGGCATGCGCTTTACCCTGCAGATTTTCGCACTGTTCGTTGGGCTGTGCTTCGGGCCGTTGCTGCTACTACTCGGGTGGGTGCTACTTGCCCATCCGAGCCCAGAGGTGGGGATTCGACTCCTCTTCATCCTTTTGTTCCTGGGGCCACTAGCCGCGCTCGTGGCAGTGCTCGCTCACATCCGAAAAAGTGAGGTGTCGTGGCAGGAAATCGGAATCTGCAAGGGTAAACGAAGTCTCTGGCATCTGTTGTGGCAATTGCCGATCGTCATAGCCATCCCGCCGATTGTGCAGATGTTGGTGACACAAGCCTTCGATCCCCATGGCTCCCCGCCGGAGTCTTCATTGGATAAAGCTGTCGCCTCCGGGGAAGCAGCAACGGGGTTGTTGTTCCTCGCTGTCCTCTCGTACACCATCGTGACGCCGATCCTGGAAGAAATCGTATTCCGCGGCGTTTTGATGCGTCAGCTAGGCACCCAGTTCGGGCCGGTGCTCACTGTGGGTATCTCAGCTGCCATATTCATGGCGGTTCACCTAGCCTTCCCCCTGTTCCCAGCCTTGCTAGCCTGCGGGCTGTTGTGGGGATTGTTGCGCCTGTGGCACGGCAACCTGTGGGCGTCGATGATCGCTCACATCGTGAATAACACCCTCGCTACAGCAACTGTGATTAGTCTGCTTTTTCTAACGGTGTAACGGCCAGACGCCTTCGTGTTGTGGCTACTCCGCAATAGCCTCCAGCGGTTTAGTTTTTGCAGCGCCATGCGCTGGCAGGAAGGCGGCAACCAGTCCGACTAAGCCGGACGCCACAACAACGATGCCCACTTGGAGCCACGGCACGGAAATGGTGGAGAGGCCCAGTTCGGAGAGGGTTTTAATGAATGCCCAGCCCAGACCGAGTCCGATAAGGGAACCGATGACCGCGCCATAAAGGGCAATGACGATCGCCTCGAGGTGAATCATTCGAGACACCTGGTGGCGCTGCATACCTACGGCGCGGAGCATGCCAATCTCCTGGCGTCGCTCCGAGACGGACAGCGCAAGGGTATTCATGATGCCCAGCACCGCGATGATCACGGACAGTGCGAGCAGTGCGTACAGGATGTTGAGCATCACGGTGATTTGCTGGCCGACTGTGCCCTTGAGATCCTCATGGTCCTGCACTACGGCGACCAGGTCATCAGCCGTGGCATTTTCCAGATCTGTGCGAAGCTGATCGAGGTCTGTGCCTGCCTTCGCATCGATGAGGACATTGATGAGCTGCAACTGTTGCTCAGGCACAAGGGTGAGCGCACTCTGCGTGGAGATTACTCCGTTGCCCACTGCGACGTTGGGCTTAAAAATTCCGGTCACTGGCACGTCTGTGGAGTCTCCATTATTGGAGAAGACGGTGATACTATCTCCGACGGCTACCTGGTGCTTCTTCGCGGTGGTTTCGTCCAGCAAAATCCCGTCGCGGTTGGCTAGGTTGGCGTCGCCAGACAGAATCTGGACATTGACGGAGTCTGTGAGTTCGCCATCGAAGGTACCGAAAAAGTCCACTCTGATGGGGTTCTCGGGCGGGGCACCCACCGAGATTGGGGCCAAGTAGAGAGGCTTGGCGTGTTCGACGCCGGAGACGTGGGACACCCGATCAACGATGTCCAAGGGTAAAGAAATGGGTAGTCCTTGTGGCTTGTTCACCACAAAGTCAGCAGAGAAGTTGTTATCGACTAGTTCGTTGACGTTACTTTTCATCGTCGAACCCATCATGCCGATGGCGGAGACCAGCATCAGGCCCAACATCAGGGCAAAGGCGGTGGCTGCGGTGCGACGCGGATTGCGCCGGGAATTGGTAGCAGCAAGCTTGCCGACGTTCCCAAATGGCACTCCGACTATTCGCCCAATAGATCCGACAAAGGGAATCGATAGGGCCGGACCGGCAAGCCACAGGCCAAGGACCAGCGCGAATGTGCCAATGCCAACGATAATGGCACGACTCTGGGTGCTTCCGACGCTTTCGAATGCGGCGCCTATGGCCGCGGCCAAAGCACCGGCCAGGAGAAACACAGCGCCAACAACGGTACGGGCCTTGAGGGAATCGGCCGACGTTTGGTCGCCGGAGCGCATAGCTTGGACTGGATGTACTTGGCCGGCACGTCGGGCAGGCGCCCAGGCAGCAAACACTGTGACCACGATGCCGACTGCTAGTGGGGCAATGATCGAGGCGGCATCGATCGTGAGACCGGCGTCGGGAACACCGAGTCCCTGCGAATCCATCACAGCATAAATCGCTTTGGTGATTCCTACACCGGCGAAAATTCCCAGCACAGAGCCGATGAGTCCGACCACGATTGCTTCGAAAACCACGGTGCGGGTGATCTGCCCTCGGCTGGCCCCGAGGCTTCGTAGCAGCGCGAACTCTCGAAGCCGCTGATTGATAATCATGTTGAAAGTGTTGGAGATGATGAAGGACCCTACGAGCAATGCGACGGCGGCGAAAGCCCAGAGGAAATAGTTCATGAATGCGAGGGAGTCCTTGATGTCGCGGTTCATGTCGTCGGCAAGCTGCTGCCCTGTTTTGAACATGAGTTCTGGGTACTGGGACTCCAGTGTGGACCGGCTATCGGAGACATCTCCCGTAACAGCGAGGGAGATGGCTGATACGTGCTCGCCGTCGGTGAAATTCGCGAGGTAGTCGGCTTCTGGGATGAGCAGCCCGACGAAGCCGCCGACCGCCATGTCGGTGTCGTAAATCCCGACGATCCGATAAGTATTGCGTTGCGTGGCGGAGACCATGGTGACCTCATCGCCAATCGTGATCTGCGCTTTCTCCGCAGCGGTGGCGTTGATGGCAGCTTGGCCTGGTTCGGTGGGGAGGGAACCTTCCTTCACCGTGGCCACATCGCCGACGAATGTGCCGTCCGCAGCCTGTGGCATGGCAATAGAAGGGGCCCCTCCGCTCGGGATCATTTTCTTATCGGGGCCAGCGACCACCACGTTGGGGTTTTGAGCCTCGACGTCCGCAGCTGAGATCAGCGGGCTGGAGCGGAAATCCTCGAGCACTGTGAGCGGAATCCTCGCGGAGGCCGGATCCTTAGGGGAAGCCTGAAGATCGATCGAACCGTAAGTGGACTTCGTGATCTCCTCGAAGCTATTGGACATACTCGCCGAGAGCATATTCGAGCCCGCAATGAAAGCAGTTCCCAGCACGACTGCTAACAAGGTTAGGCCCAGGCGGAGTTTATGGGCTGCGAGGTTGCGCAGCGATATCGTTCTCATCGCATTCTTCATGGCTCATCGTTCCATTTCGCCCATGACGTGGAGAATGTCTTCGGTGGTTGGTTGGTGAAGCTCGCGAACCAGTTTGCCGTCGGCAAGGAAGATTACGCGGTCCGCATAGGAGGCCGCCTTCGCATCATGAGTCACGATCACCACGGTCTGCCCCATGTCATCGACGGCTGCGCGCAGGATTTCGAGCACTTCCTTGGACGCATTGGAATCGAGATTGCCCGTCGGCTCATCACCGAAGATGAGATCCGGGCGGGAGATCAGCGCACGCGCAATCGCGACACGTTGCTGTTGGCCGCCGGAAAGCTCGGCTGGGCGGTGCCTCAGGCGGGGAGTGAGCCCCAGGCGCTCCGTGACTTCATCAAACCACGCCTTATCGACGTCCTTCCCCGCGATACTCAGCGGCAAAATTACATTTTCTTCCGCATTCAACGTGGGCACCAGATTGAAATACTGAAACACAAAACCGAGCCGATCGCGCCTGAGCGTTGTCAGCTCCTTGTCTTTCAAATGCGCAAGGTTCGTCTCTCCGACGAGAGCCTCACCACTAGTCATGGCATCAAGACCTGCCATGCAGTGCATAAGGGTGGATTTTCCGGAGCCCGAAGGGCCCATGATGGCAGTGAACTGGCCTTGGCCAAACTCGACGGAGACGTCGTCGAGCGCCTTCACGAGGTTCGTGCCTGCGCCGTATTCCTTCACTAAATTGACTGCTCGTGCTGCGACCTGCATGATGTGCTCCTTACCGGAAGCGGTAGGTGGGTGGGGTCACCTTCAGTATCAGTCGGTCTCCAGGAACCTGCCATCCTAACAGCAGGTAATAGGGGATTTTTCAGGGTAAACCCTGAGTGTGCTATTTCGATGCCAGCCAGCGTGGCACGCTTTCAACCTGTGGGGTGCGGGTCGATGCAGCGGGCCGATACAAAAGAAAAGGCCTGTGGGAATCCCACAGGCCCTATTGCTACCGCACTAATCGGTGATTGCTTCGAGCGGTTTGGTCCGTGCGGCTTGGTGCCCAGGCCATACTGCGGCGATGATACCGACCAGGATGGAGGCGGCGAGCATGATGCCGACTTGGCCCCACGGGACGAGGATCTTGTCGATGCCTTCGCCGATGAGGGCATGGATGAAGGCCCAGCCGAGTCCGAGGCCGACGGCGGCGCCGATGAGCGCGCCGTAGAAGGCGATGACTGCGGATTCGATGTAGATCATGCGACGGATTTGATGGCGTTGGGTGCCCACGGCGCGCAACATACCCACCTCTTGGCGTCGCTCGATGACGGAGAGGGCGAGCGTGTTGACAATGCCGAGGATGGCCACGATCACGGAGAGAGCCAGGAGGCCATACAAGATGGACATCATTTGGGTGATGACGTTGGTTGTCTCACCGATGAATTCGTTCTTGTCCTTCACACCTACCACGAGGTAGGAAGCGGTGGCATCCTCCAGTTTCGTGCGCATGTCCTGCGTTTGGCCGTCGGCGGTGTTGACGAAGATACTGTCGATCTGGATGGAGTTCGGATCGTTCAGCTCGAGGGCGCTGGCATAGGAGACCATTGCCCGGCCGACGGTGGAGTTTTGCTCGTAGATTCCTTTCACTGGGGCAGGGGCGCTGCCACCGGCGAGCGACTTCAGCATGACCTCGTCGCCGACTTTGAGGTTGAAGGAGTCAGCGGTGGACTTGGCTACCAGGACTCCTGGCTCATCTTCGGGCAGGTTGAGGTCGCCGGTAACAGTCGTGATTTTGATGGCTTGCGAGATATCGCCGCGGAGCACGGTCATGCTTGGTGGGCCCATGGAGTCGCTCATGACCTTTTCATTGAGCAACATAGGCGCCTTGAGCGTAGTGGCAACAGAGGTGACGCCGTCGACTCGCGAGACCTCGTCGGGAACTTCTTTAGGAACGCCGAGCGAGGAGCCGGCCGATCCGGAGAGGACGAAGTCAGCGTTGATGGAGTCGTCGATCATGTCAGACATGGATTCGCGCATGGTGGTGCCGAGCATGCCGATGGAGGAGACCATCATGAGGCCGAGGGTGAGCGCGAATGCGGTGGCGGCGGTTCGGCGCGGGTTACGACGCGAATTGGTTGCAGCCAAGTTACCGATGGCGCCGAATGGTTTGCCTGCGATTCGGCCCAGCCCGCCGACGAGTGGGCCCGCTAGCGAAGGCCCCGCTAGCCACAGGCCAACGATGATGAGGACCGCGCCGGTGCCGATGACACTAGAACGGAAGCCCAGGCCACCAACTGTGTTGATGAGCGTTCCCAGCAGGGTGGTCATGACACCCAGCACGATCAGGATGGAGCCACCCAGGGAACGACCCACGAGGGAGTTGGAACTGCTTTGATCACCGGAACGCATTGCTTGCACAGGGTGCGTAGCGCCGGCCCGCTGAGCTGGCGCCCAGGCGGAAAGCACAGTGATGATCACGCCGACGGCCAACGGCACGACGATCGATTTCACATCCAGGCTCAACGAAGTGTTCGGCAGAGGCATGCCGGTGAGCTTCAGGATCTCGAAGAGCACCTTCACGAGGCCCATGCCTGCGAAAATGCCCAGCACGGAGCCAATCAGGCCCACGACGATGGCTTCAAAAACAACGGAGTTAGTGATCTGCTTGCGGGACGCGCCGACGGCACGCAGCAGCGCAAGTTCCCGGCTTCGCTGCGCCACGATCATGGCGAACGTATTTGAAATGATGAAGGTGCCCACCAGCAGGGCGATGCCGGCGAACGCCCACAAAACGTAGGTGAGGAAAGACAAACCGGTTTTGATGGCCTCGGTGGTTTGCTTGGCTAGGGCGTCGCCCGTCTGGAAGTTGTAGTTCGGGAAGTCCTTCGCCAGCTTTTCTTTCACGGATTCCGGGCTCTGGCCGTCGGCAACTGCCATGGTGACTACCTGGGCGTGCTTGCCGTCAGTGAAGTGTGTGAGGAAGTCCGGTTCGGTGAAGGCGACACCGACGCTCATGTCCGTGATGTTCTTGGACGTGAACGTGCCGGTGACGGTCATTTCGTTCTTGCCGACCGGGGTGACCACGGTGGTCTTATCTCCCGGGTTCAGTCCGGCGCGTTTCATTGCGCCTTCGTTCAAGGCGATCTCATTCGGCTTGGTTGGCTTGGTGCCTTCGGCTAGCTCGGCGCTGGTTGCGAACCCGTCGCCAGGGGCGAGCGCGAATGCTTGGGCCGGTGACGCGCCGGTCTGCAGTGGCTTGCCGTCTTTGTCAGTGATGACCACGGAGGATTTCTTGGCAGAAATATCGACCGTGGTGGTGTCCTGGCGGTCACGGAACTTCGCCACATCATCGATCGAGACGCCAAGCGGGGCGGTCTCGCTCGGCATGACTACCACGCCCACCTCATCAAATGCGGTGCTCAGGAGGTCGTCCAGGCTGTTTTGCAGACTCGTCGTCATGATGGATGAGCCTGAAATGAACGCGGTACCCAGCACCACGGACAGGATCGTGAGCGCCAGACGTATCTTGTGACTTGCGATATTGCGCAGCGAAATGGTGCGCATTGCGTTTTTAGCCATGCGCTTAGATGTCCTCGATTCGAGCCATGACGTTCAGGATCGACTCGGTGGTCGGCCCGTGTAGCTCATCCACGAGCCTGCCGTCCGCCAGGAACACCACCCGATCCGCGTAGGAGGCGGCCTTCGGGTCGTGGGTGACGATCACCACGGTCTGCCCCAGCTCGTCCACGGAGGTGCGCAGGATATTGAGCACCTCGGCCGAAGAATTGGAGTCCAAGTTACCGGTCGGCTCATCACCGAAAATGATCTCTGGGCGGGAGATCAAGGCGCGCGCGACAGCCACGCGCTGCTGCTGGCCACCAGAGAGCTCTGCAGGGCGGTGATCCAAACGGCGATTCAAGCCAAGACGCTCGGTCACCTCCTTAAACCACGCTTCATCTACTTTGCGGCCGGCGATGTCGACGGGCAGCGTAATGTTCTCGCGGGCGTTGAGCGTGGGAACCAGGTTGAAGGACTGGAACACGAACCCGAGCCGGTCGCGTCGCAAAGCGGTCAGCTCTTTGTCCTTCATCTGAGACAGCTCCGTATCGCCGATGTAGGTACGGCCGACGCTGGGGGCGTCGAGGCCCGCCATGCAGTGCATCAGCGTGGATTTACCAGAACCGGACGGGCCCATGATGGCCGTGAACTTGCCCTTCTCAAACTGGATAGACACCCCATCGAGGGCGCGGACGGCCGCTTCACCCGTGCCGTATTGTTTGACAAGTTCTTCCGCGTAAGCGGCAATCTGATTCATGGAAAGATCCTAACTTACTGAATTTTTGAGGCAGTTGTTACTTTAGTTAACTACACCGGATTAAGCAGAGTTCCCAAAATTGGTGACAAATGGGATACGAACTCCCTGGGGGTTCCTGTCAGCGGGTCGACAAAACTCAGCCGGCGGGACAGCAGGTGCATGGGAATATCAAAGTCTTCGGCGTCCACAGGCAGCACGTCGGGGTAGACCGGATCGCCGAGGATCGGGGAGCCAGCGGTAAACATATGCAAGCGTAGCTGGTGCGTGCGCCCCGTCAGAGGGTGCAGCTCGTAGCGGGCCTGTGGCGGTAGCGGTCCGTGCATTTCCTCCAGGCGGGCCTGTTCGGAGTCAGTCACCGGGATGACCTTATTTACTTCAGTGCGTGCGTTGATGGGGCCGTCGACAAGCCGCGTTTTGAACTCGCCGCATTCCTTCTCCATGCGGTGCTCCCACACGGTGCCCGTGGCGATCTGCGGGTTGGCGTCCGCGATCGCCTCGTAGACCTTGTTTACCTCGCGCCGGGCGAACAACTCCTGGTACACGCCCCTGATCTCGCGTTTCTTGGTCAGGACGAGTACCCCAGAAGTGAGCCGGTCCAGGCGGTGCGCCGGCGACAGCTCCTGATTACCGGTTTGCCGTCGCATCCGCACCAGCACCGATTCGGTGATGTGGCTGCCACGCGGGAAGGTCGCCAAAAACGCCGGCTTATCGACGACCAGTAGCTCGGCGTCCTCATGGATAATCCCAATCTGGTGCGGCACCACTTTTTCCGGCGCTGGGATACGGTAGAACCAGATGTCCATGCCCGCTTTCATCATGTCGGATGGCTGGAAGGGGTTCCCGCGCTGATCCACAACCTCCTGGTCGGCGAAGCGTTTGTCCAGGGCGGCAGCGTCATCATCGGGGTGGACGTAACGCTGGGTGGCAATGAGGTGCTCGACAAACTCGTATGCAGTCATTGGGGGCGCGTCATCGGGGAATCGGACCCGTGACGGATTGAGCCCGTCGCGCACCGGCAGTGGCTGTACTATTCTCTTCCCCATGGATATCAATTCAATCATGGGCCCGATCGTGGATTTCTTCACCCACGGTATTGGCCAAATCATCGCAAATGTCATGCGCGTCATTTACAGCATTTTCTACCCCTCGAACGCAGAAGCTGCACATCCCATCGAACTGCCAGCTTAGAAACAGTGGAAGTGGTTAGTACCACTGTCCAGACCGGTTCTGACAGCGTAGAATGAATGTAGATTCATTATTTGTCAGACCGCGCGCTCATTGCGTGCAAAGGAGAGACGCCACATGTCGAGAGAAAACATTGTCGTTGTCGCTGTCGACGGCTCTGATGCTTCCAAGGTAGCCGTCCGCTGGGCAGCCAACACCGCCATGAAGCGGGATATTCCACTGCAGCTTGCGTCCTCCTACGCAATGCCGCAATTCCTCTACGCAGAAGGCATGGTTCCGCCACAGGAGATTTACGATGACCTGCAGGCAGAAACCATGGTCAAGATCGACGAAGCCCGCGCCATCGCTTCGGAAGTAGCGCCGGACATCAAGATCGGCCACACCGTCGCCGAAGGCAGCCCGATCGACATGCTGCTGGAAATGTCCAAGAACTGCACCATGATCGTCATGGGCTCCCGTGGCCTCGGTGGTCTATCCGGCATGGTGATGGGCTCCGTATCCGCAGCAGTGGTTTCCCACGCCGAATGCCCAGTGGTGGTTGTTCGTGAAGATAACCCTGTGGATGACACCACCAAGTACGGGCCAATCGTCGTCGGCATCGACGGCTCCGCAGTCTCCGAGAAGGCTACCGAGTACGCTTTCGCCGAAGCTGCCGCGCGTGGCGCCGAACTCCACGCCGTTCACACCTGGATGGATATGCAGGTCCAGGCCTCGCTCGCAGGTCTTGCCGCCGCCCAGCAGCAGTGGCAGGTCGTGGAAGAAGAACAGCACGCGCTGCTCTCCGAGCGTCTCGCAGGTTTCCAGTCCGAGTATCCAAATGTCGTGGTGAAGAAGATCGTGACCCGCGACCGCCCAGTCCGCGCCCTTTGCGACGCCGCTGAAGGGGCACAGCTCCTGGTGGTCGGTTCCCACGGCCGCGGTGGCTTCAAGGGCATGCTTTTGGGCTCCACCTCCCGCGCGCTCCTGCAGTCCGCGCCATGCCCGATGATGGTGGTGCGTCCGACCGCTGACGACTCCGTCTAAACTCACTGCCTCAGGCCGCCTGGCTGGGAACGATCCCGGCTGGGCGGTTTTGCTGTGCCAGAATTTTAATGCTGGGTTTTGGTGCTGGGGACCCGGTTTTGCCGGGAAGTCGAGGTCTCGCAATTGTGGGATGTAAGCCCACGTCACGCAAAAAGATTACGGAAATGTAACGGGTGAGCTACATTCCGGGTAGCAATCCTGCTTATCTCTCGCAATGTTGTAGCAAAGGGTCTAACCTGGAGCGTGCACATTGATACATAAACAATTTTAGGAGAGAAAATGATCAACTTTATTGGCTGGATTATCCTTGGTGGCCTCGCGGGCTGGATTGCATCCAAGATTATGGGCCGGGATGCCCAGATGGGCGTGTTCCTCAACATCGTCGTCGGTATTATCGGCAGCTTCATTGGCGGTTGGGTCCTGGGACTGTTCGGAGTGGGTACCCCGGACGGCTTCAATATCGCTAGCTTCCTGACAGCGCTATTGGGCGCCGTCATCCTGCTCTTCCTGGTAGGCCTCGTCACCAAGAAGAGGTAACAATTCGTTTGTGAAGGCCGGTTCCGCGACTAATGCGTGAACCGGCCTTCATTTTTGGCTAAAATGTATACCAACTAGTCTGTTTTTGAGAGGGGTTTGTTGGTGGCTGAGACTAAGGCTAAAAGCGCTGGGCGCAGGAAGGGGCGTCCAAGTCCGCGCGAGCGGTTGCTGGCCAGCGCCACCAACCTTTTCACCACCGAGGGCATTCGCGTAATCGGTATTGACCGCATCCTGCGCGAGGCTGACGTGGCCAAAGCATCGCTGTATTCACTGTTTGGTTCAAAGGATGCGCTCGTAGTGGCCTATGTTGAACAGACTGATGAGAAGTGGCGAGCAGACTGGGCAGAACGAACAAAGGGCCTAAGCAGTCTGAAGGACAAGATTTTGGCCTTCTTTGATCAGTGCATCGAGGAAGAGCCTGCAAAGAATTTCCGTGGCTCCCACTTCCTGAATGCCGCTACCGAATACCCGTGTGCGCAGACGGATCAAGAAAAGAAAATTGTGGCGGCCGCGATGGAGCATCGTCGCTGGTGCCACGCGACGATGACCTCACTGCTCACCGAGCTCAATGGCTTCCCCGGCGATTCGATCGCCGACCAGATCCTCGTATTCCTGGAGGGCGGGCTGGCGGGCAGCACCCTCACTAAGTCACTCGCTCCGCTCGAAACCGCACGTAGCCTGGCCGATGAGCTGATCTCAGCTCCACCGGCTGACTACTCCATTTGATCTTCTGAAGAGGGGCGTCGTTTAGCTGCGCGACGCTCCGCACGCGCCTCCTGCTTCTCCTTGAGGCGCTGTTGCCGGGCCTCTCGCTCCGCTGCACGGCGCTGCTTCGCCCGCTCCTTTTTCTCCCGCGTGGCCTCCACCTTCTCGGAGCGCTTTGCGTCCTTAGCCTCGCTAATCGTGCGGCGGTGCGTGCCCATCTTGTGGGGCTGCAGCAGCATCAACAGGCGGTGCTTGCGCACCAACCGCTTGTGCTTTTTCAAGTCCGCCTGACGCTCCTTGAAAGCAGCCTTGGCGGTATCGCGGAACTCGATGTACTCCTCCGACAGCGGATACTTTTTCTCCAGCAGCCAGGTGAAGAAGAAGAACTGCGCCATCGTCCACAGGTTGCCACCGAACCAGTACAGCATCACCGCGAGCGGCAGGGGCGCCGTGATCGCGGAAAACAGCAGCATGATCGGAACGAGGAAAACCATGCTGATCAGCATGCGGATCATGTGCACACTAAAGCCCACCGACCAGTCCAAAGTGCGGTAGGACCGCCAGGTAGAAAACGCAAGGTTGGTTGAGGTAAACAAGCAGGCAGCGAACACCAACGGCATAATGACGTCAATAGCCGACTGCTTGTCAGTGCCTAGCATGGCGAGCCGCTCATCGGACATCGCAATATACGTCGGCAGCGGCACATCCATAAACCGCACTTGGAGAAACTCCGCCACGTCGGTGGGGGACAGGAAACCAATGGGCTGATGGGAGGAATCCAGCCCTTCCGCGGGACGCGCCATCCGCAGCAACACCTGGTACAAACCCAAGAACACCGGGACTTGAATCAGCACAGGTAAGCAGCCTGCTAACGGGCTGTAGGAATGCTCCTTTTGCAGCTCCTTGCGCTTTTCAAGATGCCACTTGGTGGCGTCCGCATCGGTACGAGACTCGAACTCTTTCTTCAGCTCGGTGAACTTCGGCTTCAGTAACACCCCGACGCGGCCGGCCTTCATTTGCATCCATGATGTTGGAGCGATGATGGAACGCACGGTGATGATCAGACCGAAAATCGACAGCAGCCACGCCATGTCCGGCGCAACGCCAAACACGGAACTCAATAGCCAGTGCCAAAACTTCATCACGGCGGAAACCGGATAAATCATGAACTCAATCATTCGTGAGCGTCATCCCCTACCAGTAGTGCAGATCCTAACTCGCCTAACTGTAGTCGACTACCGTGCGTGCTAGGTTAGTATTACCGCTATGAGCACAGCACGGCACTCGACAACATCGAGTACTTCTCCAGGCAAACCCAAGCTGACATTCACCCAGGTACTCGGCGAACTCCTCATCACAGTGAGCGTGCTCCTCTTCGCCTTTGCCTTTTACGAAGCCTATTGGACCAACGTTGAAGCCGGCAAACGACAGCACGAAGTGTCGGAGGCGATGGAGAACAGCTGGAACAAGGAGCGGGTGAATCCCCGACGGAAAATCCACCCGGAGCTTGGCGAAGCCTTCGCTCGCATGTACATCCCCGCCTTCGGCTCTGACTTCCAATTCGCCATCGTGGAAGGCACCTCGGACGCGGACCTCCTTAAAGGCCCTGGGCGTTACGTGGATTCTCAGTTGCCCGGCGAAGCCGGTAACTTCGCTGTCGCGGGGCACCGCGTCGGTAAGGGCGCGCCGTTTAATGATTTAGGTAACCTGCGGGTGTGCGATGCGGTGGTCGTCGAGACGCGCACAGCGTGGGACATCTACCGGGTGTTGCCTATCGACGCCCAGGGCTCGCAGCGCGAAGCCGAAGCAGCCGGATGTTTCACCCCGGAGCAAGTCGAGGAAATTGCTTACGGGCAGTACGCGGAAGTGGAAGGTCGCCACATCACCCTGCCGGGTGACTACAGCGTGGTGCACCCATTACCGGGATTCGATGTCAGCGAACCAACCCCGGAGATGGAAGGGCTGATGACCATGACCACCTGTCACCCGCAATTCTCCAACGCGGAACGCATGATCGTTCACGCCATGAAGGTCCGCTCGGAACCCAAGACCGCAGACCACCGACCAGCAGAACTCGAGGAAGGCTAACCCATGTATGGACTGTTGTGGCGCGCCCTACCAGGCCCCTGGCCGGTGAAGGCACTGATTACTCTTGCGATACTCATCGGGGTGTTCTTCCTGCTCATGGAGGTAGTGTTCCCTTATATTTCCGCCCTCATGCCCTACCAGGAAGTGGCGGTCTAAAGACCTAGATTCTTGATCACCTCTTTGGCCACCAGCTCCGCCTTAAAGGACTGGTCCTGGTTGGTGAATACCACCACCGCCTTGTTGTCTTTCGCTACCGCGTAGACAGCCCGGCCTGGGGCGCCGGAGCGTCCCCCCATCCAGCCTTCGGGATCATCAGCCGGTTCGGTGTCATTGATGGGTGCTGCCCAGTTCACAACCGCATCTGATTCCGCCACGTTATTCGTGGTGCGCACGATCACGGTGAGCTGCGGATCTTCTGGGTAGGACCAAAATACGCAGGCCGGTGTTTCAAAGCGCTCGTCGATGCCGGAACCTAGCACGCGCTGTCCGTTGGTGTCCGCCACCCACTGGGTGTCTAGGTAAGGGCACTCCACCAGCTGATCACGCCCGGTAGGTGGTTCGGGGAGGGCATCGATCGGCAGCCCCTGATCGTGGACGGCCTGTGGGGAGGCCGCCTCGGACGTTGGTCCGGCGGGTTGTTTCTCGCCGGAACACGCTGTCAGGGCGACGGCGACGCACAGGAGGGCAGCACTGGTGAGTATTCGCTTCATAGCTTCTAAGCCTAAAGTAGGGAGGTGATGGACACAGAATTAATCCCGCGGGGCGCCATGCCGGGCGCTGACACGTTGCGACGAAGCGTCGATATTCTCTTTGCGGTGCTGCTCATAATTGTGGGAGGAACGTCGCTCGCGGACCCGGATCAAAAGCTCCTCATTCTAGGACTGTTGTTCGGTTTTGCTTCGGTTTATTACTGGGGTTCTTTCTTCTTGGAAAACGCGGCATCCTGGCTAGCAGCCGGGTGGCTTTTTGCCCTCACTGTGCTCTGGGTAATTTTGCTACCGATTCAGCCCTTGACGGTCTACCTGGTTTTCCCGCTGTTCTTTTTGTATTTGAATGCGTTTCCAGATTATCGCGGGATTACGGCCGTTATTGGTGCCACTGTGGTGGCGATTTTTGCGAACTATCCTCGGTTGTCGGCGGCGACTGTGGTGGGGCCCGTGCTGGCAGCGCTGGTGATTCTGGCGATTTTCTTCGCGTTTCAGCGACTGTGGTTGGCGCATTTGGAGCGTGAGGAGCTGCTGCGGGAGCTGCTTGATACGCGTCATCAGCTAGCGGCAACGGAACGCGAAGCAGGTATGGTGGCGGAACGCCAGCGCATCGCTCACGAGATTCATGACACGTTGGCCCAGGGGTTGTCCAGCATTCAGATGCTGCTACACGTGGCTGAACAGGAAGTTCAGGGGGATCGCCCTGAGCAGGCCGTCACTCACATTGGTCTGGCCCGGTCGACCGCGGCGGAGAACCTGAGCGAGGCCCGAGCGATGATCGCCGCCTTGCAGCCTGCCGCGTTGGAGCAAGCGTCGCTGGAGAACGCGTTGCATCGGGTGGCTGAGTCCAGCGCGGTACCGGAAGTGGTAGTCACGCTGGACGGCACGCCCCGCCCCCTACCGATGCGTGTGGAAGCAACGCTGCTGCGTATTGCGCAAGGCGCGATGGGGAATGTGGAAAAGCACTCGGGGGCGCAGCGTGCGAAGATGACGCTCACCTTTGAGCCTGACGAAGTGCGCCTGGACGTGGTGGACCACGGCGTTGGGTTTAACGTGGCTGAGGTGCGGGAACGCCCGGCGGGCCTCGGTCACATTGGGTTAGCGGCGATGCAGTCGCGCGCAGCAGAGGTGGGTGGCGAGCTGTCTGTGGAGTCCGAGCCGGGGCTGGGCACGGCGGTAAGTGTGGCGATCCCGACCGGCTCGGTAGACTCATGAGTCGAGCTGTTATAGAAGGAAGGCGAAAAATGATCCGCATTGTGCTTGCCGACGATCATGAGATCGTCCGCTTGGGCCTCCGCGCAGTCCTGGAAGCTGAGCCGGATATCACCATCGTTGGGGAAGCCTCGACAGCGGAGGAGGCGATTGCTGCTGCTCAGGCCGGTGGAGTGGATTTGATCCTCATGGATCTGCGGTTCGGCGCTGGGGAGGCGGGCCGTAAGGTAGCTACTGGCGCTGATGCGACAGCGGCGATCCGCAAGACGGTGGTGGACCCACCGCACGTGCTGATGGTGACGAACTACGACACGGACGCGGATATTCTCGGCGCGATCGAAGCTGGTGCGGTGGGGTACTTGCTTAAAGATGCGCCACCTAAAGAGCTGATTGCTGCGGTGCGCTCTGCGTCGTGTGGTGATACTGCGATGTCGCCGGTGGTGGCTGACAGGCTGATGACCAGGGAAGAAACTCCTCAAGCTACGCTCACGCCACGCGAGCTACAGGTGCTCACCCTGGTGGCGGAGGGTAACTCAAACCGGGTTATCGGTTTTACGCTCGAGCTGTCCGAGGCGACGGTGAAATCTCACCTGGTGCACATCTACGACAAACTCGGGGTGCGTTCCCGCACGTCCGCGGTAGCGTCGGCGCGGGAACTTGGGTATCTCTAGTGAGAATCCAGGTACTTCTGGATAATCTCCTGTGAAATTTTGCCACGGGCGGCCACGGTAATTCCGTGGGTGGCAGCCCATTCGCGGACCAGTTTTGGATCAGGGGAATTGTTGGACCGTCGGGAAGAAACGGTGTCTTTCCGGGCGGCCTTGATGAAAGGCGCGAGAGCTTCGTGGAATTTATCTGCGTTCTTTTCGGAAAGGTCAATGATGTAGTTAGTGCCATTGACAGCAAATTTGATGATGGTGACTTCTTCCTGGGTGAGTGGCGTGTTGTCTAGATCATCAAAGAATTGGATTACTTCGCGACGTGCCATAGAAAATCTCCTTGTTAAACGAGTGGTTAATTATTTCCGATAATAAACGCTGTATTTGGCAGATTCAACTGCTTGTTTAAAATAATTTCGCTCACGGTAACGGTGAGTTAACAAGTAATGAAATCTTGCTGTAGCGGTCGCGTTTGATCCGGCCAGGGGCCATGATCAGTTGATATGGGGCCACTTTTTACTCAGTCGACGCGACGGACTTTCCTCCGCGGTTCCCTGGGCATCGGCGCATTAGCGATGCTCCCCGGTTCTCTTAATCAGGCAAACGCGGGCAATTTCTCCGAACTCATTAATCAGGAATTGTACGAGCGTCACGAGCCGAACCCGCTGAATCCAGCAGAATTTCGTCCTTTTATGCACGGCGTGGCTTCCGGGGATCCGCTGTCCCACTCGGTGGTGCTTTGGACTCGGGTTACTCCCAGCCCAGAGGCTGTGCCTGGTTCAGGCAAGGGGCCGGCGGTGCGCCTGCGCTGGGAAGTAGCTAAGGACGTGGATTTTGAAAACATCGTCGTCGACGGACTGGTCACCGCCACAGCAGAACACGACCACACGGTGCACGTGGAGCCGTGGGGCTTGGAACCATACACCGAGTACTTCTACCGGTTCATGATCGCCGACGGGGAACATTCCGGCGCGATGTCCGCCATCGGGCGGACGAAAACGGCCCCGGCCCCGGCCGAAACACCTGGGCAACTCAACTGGGCAGTGTGCTCCTGCGCCAATTTTGAAAGTGGCTATTTTTCGGCATATTCGGATATCGCCCGAAAAGCAGCAAATAACGAGTTGGATTTGGTGATTCATCTCGGCGATTACATTTACGAGTATGCCTCCGGTTCGCACGCTGGCAAGCATGGAGTGGTGCGCAGCCACGAGCCCACGTGGGAGATCGTGACGCTGGCGGATTATCGCACGAGG
Organism: Corynebacterium sp. NPDC104732; assembly: GCF_055583565.1. Taxonomy (NCBI): domain Bacteria; kingdom Bacillati; phylum Actinomycetota; class Actinomycetes; order Mycobacteriales; family Corynebacteriaceae; genus Corynebacterium; species Corynebacterium sp. NPDC104732. The sequence continues at coordinate 33,912 of NZ_JBVJNS010000012.1, read as the reverse complement.
TACGGTCGGTATCGGCGGGACTTCGAGCTTCAAGCAGCCCACGCGGCGGTGCCCTGGGTGGTGATGTGGGACGATCACGAGATTGCTAACAACACGTGGGAAAATGGCGCGCCGGAGCATACCGGCTGGCACGGGGATTGGGAGCAGCGGCGGGCGTCGGCAATGCAGGCGTATCTGGAGTGGCTTCCGGTGCGCGGGCAGGCGCCGTCGCAAGGCGGGCATATCTACCGGCGCTTGCAGTTCGGAACACTGGCGGAACTGACGATGCTTGACCTGCGCAGCTACCGTGACCAGCCGGAACGCCTCAATGTGAAGCGGGCGCTTTCGGAGCAGCGCACGATCATGGGCGCGGAGCAGTTTGATTGGTTGCAGCACACGCTGGAACAGCCACAGGCGCGGTGGAACATCGTGGGGACGTCTGTGATGCTCACTCCGGTGAGCTTGGTGAATGTTGATTCCCGGATGGGCCAGGCCGTGCAGCGGCTAATTGGCGACGGCTGCGAGGGGCTGCCCTACAACCTGGATCAGTGGGACGGCTACGCGGCGGATCGCGCCCGGCTCATGCAGCACCTGGCTGCCCGTAAGCAGCGCCACCCGGACGTGGGGACGGTGTTCCTAGCCGGAGATATTCATTCCGAGTGGGCCGCTGACCTGTACCACGAAGGAGATGTGGTGGCGGCAGAGCTGGTGTGTACCTCGGTGTCTGCGGCGAACATTGATGACGCGTTGGGGCTGCCGGTGGATTCGCCGCCGAGTGTGGAGACGGAACGGCATATCCTGCGCAGCAACCCGCACGTGCAGCACGTTGATATGGACGCACACGGTTACAGCGTGGTGACTGTGACCTCGGCGGGGGTGAGTATGACGTACCATCGGGTGGCCGAGGTGACCGAAGCTGGCTCGCCGATAGCGCCCGCAAGCACTGCGCGTTACGACGGCTATGCTGTCACAATCGCATAGCCAGGAAATGTCGATGTGCTGCCAATTTTGCTAAAACGGGGCACAATACGAAGTTGTTAGCTAAAAACTGAAACTTTTAGTTGGAGAGTACCAATGGGCCAGAACCAGCTCGTGCCAGAAATCGATGCGCTGCTGAAAGGCATCGCGGATTATGCCGAGGAGCGACGAGGAGACATCGACCGGGTGGCTCCTACGCATTTTGCGGGCGCGTTAAACCTGGTGCACTACAAGTATCTTCGTTCCCAGGATCTGCGTCGCCTGCAGTCCCGCCTTTCTGACCTTGGCGTCACGCGCATGTCGACTATCGAGACTGGCGTGAAGTCCAAGCTGGAGGCAGCCCGAAACGTGGTGGGCATGCTGGAGGGCTACGGGGCGCCCTATGACTTCGCGGACATTGCCTCTCACTTCGCCAAAGCGGACGAAATCCTTGAAGAACACACGTTCCGCCTGTTGGGGGCGACTGATGAGAATACGCCGTCCCGGATCATGGTGACGCTGCCTTCGGAAGCGGCCGACAATATTGATCTGGTGCGATCCTTCGTTGCGGCGGGCATGGACGTGGCCCGCATCAATTGTGCGCATGACGGCCCCGCTGCGTGGCAGCGGATGATCGACAATGTGCACCGCGCCGCTGCAGAGGCTGGCCGGGAGGTGCTGGTCAACATGGATTTGGCTGGGCCGAAGATCCGCACTGGTGAGATCGCTTTAGGTCCGGCGGTGGGGCGGGCCCGCGTCACCCGCGATGATGCCGGTAAGGTGATGACTAAATCGAAGCTGTGGATCACCGCGGTAGGGGAAACCGCTGTGCCTATGCCGGAGTTTGAGGGGCGCCCAGCGCTGCCGATTCAGGTGAATAAGCAGTGGCTGACTGATCTGGAAATCGGTGGCATTATTTCGCTGCACGATACGCGTGGTTCTAAGCGTGAGTTTGTTGTCGTAGAAAAGCATGGTGACGCAGTCCTAGCCGAGGGCGACCGCAACGCCTACATCGCGGAAGGCACCCTCTTGGAATGCGATTATGAGCGTGCCCGCGCCCACGGCATCCCCCATGTCGTGCAGGCGTTACGCCTCTACGTCGGCGATACCCTTGTGCTGACCTCTGACACGGACGTCGTGTGCCACGTCGAGCAGGGGCTCATCCCCACCATTGCGTGTTCGCTGCCAGAGGCGGTGACCGCTCTCGAGGTGGGGCATAACGTGCTTTTCGACGACGGGTCCATCGCAGCCGTGGTCCGTGAGAAACGAATCGCCCCCAACGGAGCCTCGGAAGCGGTGTTGGAAGTGACCCGGGCGAAGGAAAGCGGCGTGAAGCTCGCTGCCCACAAGGGCATCAACCTGCCGGATACTTTCCTCCCACTCGATAGTTTGACCCCGGAGGACGAGGAGCACCTAGAGTTTGTCGCCCGCCACGCGGACATCGCTGCGATTTCCTTCATTCGGACTGTCGCGGACGTCACGCATGTGCTCACGGTGCTGGACCGAATTGCTGCTAAGTTCTCTGCGGAATCCCCAGCGCTTGGCCAGCGAGTCCGAGAGCTTGGGCTGGTCTTGAAAATTGAGACGGTGCCGGCCTTTGAAAACATTAGCGAAATCCTGCTGGAAGGCATGCGTCACCCGAACCTGGGACTCATGATCGCCCGCGGTGACCTGGCCGTCGAACTCGGATTTGACCGTATGACTGAGGTCCCTGGACAGATCATGGTGGTCGCAGAATCCGCACATATCCCCGTGATCGTGGGTACCCAGATCTTGGAGAACATGGCGAAAAATGGGTTGCCGTCGCGCGCAGAAATGACGGATGCTGCCTTTGCGCTCCGCGCCGAGGCGGTGATGCTCAATAAGGGGCCGCACATTACCGACGCCATCGAGATCCTCAACATGCTGTCCCGTCGGCTTGGCCGTTCTCAGCGCAAGAACCGCATGTTGTTGCGCCACATCCACTCTTGGGACAGCTAATGCAGATCATCGCGCACCGCGGCGACTCTGCCGCCCATCCGGAACTTACCCACATCGCATTTGCCTCCGCCCTCGAGCTTGGCTCCCCGGCCGTTGAATGCGACGTTCGGCTCACCCGCGACGGGAAAGTCGTCTGCCTTCACGACGCCAGCATCATCCGGGTTTCCGATGGCCATGGCATCGTCGAAAAAATGACGTACGAAGAGCTGGCTGCCTTCAACTTCGGGACCCCGGACGAGCCTCAGCGACCACTATTGCTCGATGAGCTGCTGGAGTTGATGAAGCAATATCCCGACCGGCACCTGTACATCGAAACCAAACACCCCACTCGCTACGGGAAAATGATTGAAGAACAAGTGGTCATGCGGCTGCGCTACGCGCATCTCCTCGGGGATCCGCGTTTCCACCTCATTTCTTTTAGCCCCCTAGCGATCCGCGCCATCGCACGCCTGGTCCCAGACATGGACCGAATCCTACTGCGTGAAGACATCCCCCCGATCGGTTGGCGGATCCTCGCCCCCCACTGTGAGCCGCATGCGCTCGGAATGTCCATCGAAGCTGCCCGCGCCAACCCGAAAGCCCTCGATGAATACGAACGCACCTACCTGTGGACCGTGGACGATCCCGAAGACATGCGCTGGGCACGTGACCACGGCGTGGACATGATGGCCACCAATTACCCAGCGTTAGCGCTGGACACGGTATCTTAAAGGACATGGCTAAAAAGAAAAAGAAGGACGAGCAACTGCCGGAGGGCATGAGCCGTCGTCAAGCAAAGCTTGCTGCTCGCGCCGCTGAGCGCGCCGCACTGGAACGCGACCCACGCCCATACGGCGAACTGGCGATGGAAGCCGACCTCGTGGCGCTCCAGGAATTCGTGCCTTCCGCATTCGCGAAGCTCCCAGTCAAGGGATTCGACCGGGACGTCTACGTCGCCACCGTCCTCCCAGGCGCCGCTGGTGGCATGGTACAAGAAGACGGCACCGCCTATGTCGCCCTGCAAACCCAGTCGCACACCCACAACCCGGGCCGTGACCTCGCCTACGCCCTCGCATGGGCCCGCGACGCCAAAGCCGGGGCCACCTTGGCCTCCACCGCCAACGACGGCTCCCAGCCCCCACTCACCGAACTTCTCGACGCCTCCGGCACCCTCGACGTCCAAGCCCGCGAAGACTTCAATTGGTGGCTCCCATCCGATGCCCAGCTCGACGTCGCCACCGCACAGTCCCTCAAGGCAGCCAACGACACCATCATGCCGTCCTACCAGGTCACCGGCTCCTTTGATGGTGTTGCATGGTGGATCGACCCAGGCGAAAAAGCCCACATCCGCTGGGTCCGCCGCGACGACGAAGACAAACTCATGCGCGCCCTCGCCCGCATCTCCGCCGCCGGCGCACTTGACCTGGGCGAAAACACCAAATTCGCTGGCGTCTTCCGCACCCACGGCATCGCCGTCCCCGTCTGGGACCTCCCAGTAGACGTCGCCTACGAAACCTACGGGCCGCTGCTGGAAAAGCTGGACAAGAAGATCGCCGCCTCCATCGAAGCCGACGAAGACCTCTCCCCAGAAGCGCGCCGCGCCCTGGAGAACATCAAGTCCCGCCAGGTGACGATTCGTTAGCACTTCGGAAGCACTTCAGGGTCGTTTTGGCAATTCCCACCCCGGCCCTGTAAGATTGCCTAAGGTTTTCGTACACAAGCGATAACTGGCTGGAGATGTGCCAGAGTGGCCGAATGGGGCTCCCTGCTAAGGAGTTGTCCCTTCTGGGGACCGCAGGTTCAAATCCTGTCATCTCCGCAAACCTGGTTTAGGCCAGGGATTTCACCGGGCCTGGTGAAATTAGCGCCCGTAGCTCAACGGATAGAGCATCTGACTACGGATCAGAAGGTTGGGGGTTCGAATCCCTCCGGGCGCACAAGCAAAGACCCAGGTAAACCAAGTGTTTGCCTGGGTCTTTTTCGCGTTTCTGGGTGTGCGACACTGTTGCGAGTTGTTGCAGGTCGTTTCGTCTCGAACGGAACACTGACGGAACGTAGAGGGAACGGATAAGGAACGAGCAAAAGCGCTGAAATATCGCTGAGTTTGTCGCGTTGGAAGGATATAGTTCTGGTTAGGAAGGAGGCGAGCAGTTTTGGCAGTTGAAGTTACAATTCATCCGGATGTTCTGGAATGGGCATTGGAGCGTTCTGGGCTTTCTGAAAATGAGGTTGAGAAACGATTTCCCAAGTTGAAGGAATGGAGGTCAGGTTCGAAAAAACCTACGCTTCCACAAGCTAGGAAAATTGCGGAAGCTGCTCGTCTTCCGCTGGGTCGGCTTCTCTTGTCAGTCCCAACCCCAGATGAAATTGCGATCCCTGACTTCCGTACGGTTCGCAATGCCAAGGTTGATTCGTTCGGAGCTAATCTGCGTGAAGTGATTCAATCCGCAGAGCAACGTCTTGGCTGGTACGCCGAATACGCTTCCGAAATTGGTATGGAGCCACCTACCGTTCTCGGGATCGTATCGTCATCTACTCCAGCTAAGGAAGCCGCTGAAATCGTTCGAGAGGCGCTGGGATGGGATTCCACGGGCCACCCTAAGGGGGCAGATAAGGTCATGGACCTTGTCAATCGGATGGAAGATCATGGTCTCCTCGTAATGCGAAATTCCATTGTTGGAAATTCGACTGCCCGGCGACTCGATGTACACGAATTCCGCGGATTTACGCTTCGTGAAGGATCATATGCTCTGGTATTTGTGAACACATCTGATAGCAAGACGGCCCAGCTTTTCAGTCTTGCTCATGAGCTAGGACACGTTGCGAAGGCAGCACCAGGGCTTTCCGGTGACCAAGGAAAGAACAATGTAGTTGAGCGGTGGTGCAACAAATTTGCAGCGGCTCTATTGATCCCAGAAACGGTCATCAGGAAAGTGTCATTTGATAGTGAAAATCTGGAGGAGCAGCTTGCAGCAACTGCAATTAGATTCGGCGTAAGTAAGGAGGCATTGCTTTGGCGTCTTGTCGAATTGGAATTGGTCCAAAAGACGGATGCTGATCGAATTGTTGACCTAATCAAGGGCAAGAATGTTGTGCAAAAGGCTAAGTCAGATGGCGCACCTCCGTTCCCCGTTTTGGTACGTTCACGTGTTGGGCGCAGATTTCTGAGTACTGTTACCGAGGCGGCGCTCTCAGGCGACCTGCCGGAACCTACAGCTGCTGAATTTTTGGGGATTCGAAGCAAGAAGACTCTGCAAAATATAATGGCGCTCGTGGATGAGGCTGTTTAGCATGTATTTAATTGATTCGAACATTGTGATTGGTACATGGAATACTTATCCACCAGCGATTTTTCGGACTTTGTGGATTGAGTTCGCTGATCTCATTCCGGGTGGAGATTTGTACTTCCACAAGGAAGTGAAAAAAGAGTTAACCGCTTGGTCTTCTGAGCAAAGCGAATGGTTCACCAACAATGTTCCTGATGATCGGGTTCTAGAGCCAACGCAGTCTGAAGTCGAAAAGTACATCGAAGTGGCGCAGTGGGCGCAGCTTGAGAGAACTCCGAAATTTAAGCAGAAGGCAGTGGATGATTTTCTCAATGTTGCAGACTCGTGGCTTGTGGCGTGCGCCATGGCTCATGGCGCAACTATTGTTTCTGACGAGAGATCGGCGCCTCAAGGCACTTCAAAAGTGAAGTTGCCGGACGCGGCTGCACATTTTGACGTGGCATATTTGGATTTCTTGGGATTTCTCAGGGTGAAGAACCTGTCATTCTGATCAGTTATGTACTAACCAATCACCTTGAACCTCGCCCGCCGACTTTCCGCCTCCGACACCTCCCGTGCTCGAGACTCGGCGGCGAGGCGCTCGCGTTCCTTCGCCATGAGCGCGTCCATCGCGCCGGGTAGAGTGTCGAGTCCTTCTTCCCAGAGGTGGCCGTACACGTCGAGCGTCGTGGTCGCGGAGGAATGCCCGAGCATGAGTTGCACGGTTTTGACGTCAGCGCCGGCAGCGATCGCCAAACTAGCGGCCGTATGTCGTAGCTCGTAGGTATCCAAATCCCCAATCCCTGTGTGGATAAGGATCGTCGCCCAGATCTTTCGCCACCGCGCGGTCGTCCACACCTTGCCGTGTTCGTCGGGGACGAGCCATGCGTCATCGTCGCGCCCGTCAGCCGCAGCTGCAAGGAGATCAAGCACGAGCCCGCCGATGGGCACATCCCTGTGTTTGTAGGTTTTGACGTCACCGATGTGTCCGAGGTCGTCGACATCACGCCGGATCGCGAGACGCCCGCGCGCAACATCGAGGTCGCGCACCTTCAGCCCCTTGGCTTCACCCGGCCGGAGCCCGGTCATCAGCAGGACACGAAGCAGCAGTTTCGAGGCGTCAGTCGGCGCGGCTTCAAGGATCGCGTCGATCTCCCACACCTTCAAGTACCGGCGCTCCGCCTTAGCCTGCCTCGGTACATCACCAGACTTCACAGGGTTCTTGTTGATCGCCCCGAGTTCCTCCGCCATGTCGAGCAGGCTCTTTATCATCTGCCCGATCTTCCGTACCTGCGACGACCCCAACGCCCGCGGCGGCTCACCTTCCGCAACGCCCTTCATCGTCGTGAGCGTCGGCAGCCAGGCCGTCACCGCCGGCCGACTAATCTCACCACACCGCATACCGCCCCACACTGGCTGCACATGTACCTTCCACAACGACTCATAGTCGCGCCGCGTCTTCGCCGATGCTTTGGATTTTGTGGCCAGCCAAGGCTCCCAAATGTCCTCTAGCGTCAGCTCCGCCTTGGCTTTGGTGATCCAGGTGCCGTCCGCTTGCCCGACCTCGACGCGGGCGCAGAACTCCAGCGCAGCGTCTTCATAGTCGAAGGTCTTAGACACGGGCTTGCCGTTTTCCTCCCAGCGGACTTGCCAGCGCTTGCCGACGCCCCACCGCTTGTTCGGTATGCGTTTCTTGCGGGAGTTCTTGTCGGGGTTCGGGCTCGTCCAGAGGTCGCGAACGTGTGCCATGAGATAGACTTCTTTCTTGCTTGAACTCTTTGGAAAATTCGTAGAGTTCGGGTTGGTTGCCCTTCATCTGACTTGCTTGCCGGCGGACAGGTGGAGGGCCGTTCGTATTCTTCTACTGGCCGCAAAAAGGGCCGCAGAGTGAGGTTTTCTATTTATTCCAGTGGCCGCGCTCGATCAGCTCGGCATCCAGCTTTCTTGCGAGAACTCCACAATCATGAACGGATTGCCAGCGGTGGCATCCAAGTGCCCAATTATCACCGAGAATCACAGCTGGAACATCTTTCTCGGTATCGAAAGTTAGAGCTGCATAGAATTCCGCTTGAGTTCGATTGGCAAAAACATGGATCTGAAGAGTCCCACTATTCTGTGTTCGACACGTTGCTGCGTTTTCTGAGTACTGGTCCCAATCTATGCAGTTGTAAGTTGTTCCAGCTAAAGCATCCCGTACTTCGGTAGTCTCGGAGATCTCCCGAGGAACCTTGGTTACTTGCTGGTCTTCGGTGCTGTCGGTCTTTGTTTGTGACGTGTCACCATCTGCAGAACACGCTGCGATGAGAAAAACGGAAGTCGCTAGCAAAGATAACAAGCTTTTTGAAGTGTTTGCTAAAAATGGTAAACGATATATGGCGGGGCTAAATAGTGCTTTCCGCCAAGCCTTTAGGCCAAGATCGGTGGCGAACGTATTTTTGTCCATCATCTTGAGACACTCCTAACAAATCCGACACCAGTTATTGATGTCAATCTTTCCTGCTTCATAAAGCCTGCTCCACATCTCGAACAGGTCGGGTGCCACGCCAAGCTCAGCGCAGATCTCCGACGGAGCCCACCCAGATTCGTAGGCGATCCGTTCGACGTCGTCGTAGTCGATGAGCAACTTCGCGGCGAATTCGTCCGCCTCACGTTCCGCCCTTGGACTTGAGCAGTCATGTCCAAACTCCGCGTGCCCGAGCTCATGCGCGATTGCACACCGTCGAGTCACGGGATCAAGCCCCCACCGCACCACAATCGACCGAGTATCAGCGTGCCAACACGCATTCAAATCCACCCGAAGATCTGGGCGCTCGATAAGCTTTACGCCCATTCGCTCACACATCGCCTCCAAGCGATCCTCCATAGCAGACATAACAACCCCTAACTAAAGCTTTCCTCAATGGGCGCCGTCCGCTTCTGAGCAGCCACCTTCAACTCACCGGAATTGATTTTCGCCACGATCTCATCGTCCGAAAGTTCCGCAACTTCTTCGCGCTCAACGACTGGCTCAACCTTTAATGCACGCCGGGCGGCAAGGTCATTGCCGGTATTAGCAATGTCGTTCATGTCGAATTTGCCGTCGACAATTCCAGCGGAATTAACAGCTTCGACCAATGCCTCCAGGATCTCACTCACTGTTGCCCTCTTGAAAGCCTCCTTTGTAGGAAGCTTTTCGGCGTTCGTTTCGTGAGCTTCAAGGAATCCATTATCGACGAGGGCATCAATGATATTCACACCATACGCACGGGCGATCACGATGACATTGTCGGCCGTGGAATAGCCACGGTCAGCATGCCGTAAGAGGGTTGGGTTTGCTAACCCGGAAGCTTTGGCCGCGAGAGATGGCGTCGGCGCGCCGGGAAGCGTAGAAAGCCATTTCTTGAAGTCCATGAGTACATTATGTACCTACATTATGACCTGCGCAAATGGAGTAAAGAAATTCCCCTCTTGACAAGATGTACTTGCAAGTCAATAATGGACTTGCGAGTACGAAACGGACTTGGAGAAGGAATGGCACTCATTAAGGTTAGACCAGGTGCTCTCGATGAGATTGCGCGGGACATCGGAGCAAAAAGCGATCGTGACTTGGCTACTTTCCTTGGCGTCACGACAAAGGACCTCGAAGCAATGCGATACGGGGAAGGGATAAATCTTCTCGACGCAGCGGAAATCCTTCGCCGTCGAGAAGCACACCGCAAGGCAATGGACTTGCTCACGCCCCCGGCTGCCTAGGGCGTCGACAAGCAAACAGGAAGGAGGGGAAATGCAATTAGATCATCTAGCTATTCCCGGTGCGCCGCGCGCGCTCTATGGGGTCATCCCACTCGAAGAAAGCGGGCTCTCCGTTATCGTCATCGACGTCAAGGACCCGGTAACCGTACCGTCGGTCGCCCTCGAAGATGTCCATGAACTGATGACGTTGATATTCGGTAAGTCTCTCCGGAATCTCGGGATCACGGGGATCAAGAAAAACGAAGTTCACCTCATATTCTGGCTTGATCCACACATCAATTCCGCCCGGACCACGAAGATTCAAAGGCACACCGCCCTCTTTGAGGTAGCCAACAGCCAACTTGATCCAAGGGTAAGTCCAGTACGGAAACTCGTACTCATATCCGTTGATATCCAGCGTGAAAGTCTTGTCGGTCATATCAAAAGGATAGTTCGCTGCCACCGACATCGCCGGAAACTCAACACAGCCACCGACACCTGCCGTACCAGCGCGCCGGGCACTGCTGCCTAGGGCGTCGACAAGCAAACAGAAAGGAGGAAAACATGGGACAGATTAAGAAGACCAAGGCCGAACGTGTTCAGGAGCTCTTGGACTACATCGAGCCCATCGCAAAGGAATCTCGAGACATCGTCTACCCGGGCGGGAAACTCGCTGACGACTGGACTGATGAGCAGGATGAGCGACTGGCATGGTGCCTGGCCGAAGAGACCAGGGTATCCAAAGAGATCCGGAAGATCTGCGAAGAGGAGCCCCCCGGAGCTGCAACACCAGGGGTAAAGATTCAACTTCCAGAGGATCGAGAGTTCAACCAGCAGCAAGTCGAGAAACTTCAGCGCGGTCTATACGATGCCGAGACCCGATTCAACGGCGAGGAGCCTGGCCTCGAGTATGGCGAACTGGGTGCTAATGACGGAACAACTGCGTCGAGTCAATTGGATGCACTGAGTCCATGCCTCGCTTGGGTCCATCACCCCAGTTTTGAGTTCATGCTCAATGCCGCAGAGTTGGCTGACCAAATCTGCGCTGGTCGAAAGTCCTTTTTCTCGAAGGAGAAATTCAACGTCATCGTGGCTAAAGCCAGCACCTGGAATGTCAAGGTTCTCCATCGGTTTTCACCTCACTTCCTGGGAAGACATCCCCAACACAAGTGAAGCACAACAACTAAAAACCGCGCTCGTGTGGTGGGGAAGCCATGCGAGCACCAAACCGTAGAAAGGAGGGAACCATGGCCGTGAAGTTCGTGGAACGCCGTATTCCGGATGAAATGCGGAATTACTTTTTCCAGGCATTCGACAATCAAACCGATCTAGGTGCTGGAAAAGATATCTCGCTTGAAGATTTCGAGAGCCCGCAGAAGCAGCAGTTCGATGTCCCTCATTCGATCGTCAAGGCTCCACGAACTGTAGCTACGGACGCTGTTTTGAAACCACTCGGGCACATCGAACTGGACTGTCCACCAGATGTTTACGCCGTCGTTGGTGTCCGGTTTGGTGCCGGGAACCGGGTAGATAGTCGCGATTTCCAGCTCCTCGTCGTCCCGGATGAGAGCGTCGAATTGGTTGCATACGCGAGTTCTTGCGGCGTCGACGACCGCAGAGTCCGACTCGAGTTGGATCTTGATGATGCGCCAAACGAGAGCGTGCCCATGGCGATGCCGATCGATTCGGGCGAGTTCGTGGATCCACCACAAAGCGCTGCCGGTGTAGCCGCCGGTCGCGTAATAGGGCTGCATGCGTTCGATCATCGTGCGCGTCCGCTCGTTCAATCCCTTCGGATGGAATTTAGCGTCGAAGCTAGCCCTGTCCTTGAATGTCGGGAATTGGAGCCGTCCAGCATTTGGAGGCGGGTTCTTCCCCGAATCGTGAGCTACCAATTCGTACAGCAATCCGTCCAGGAAGGCTCGTACGTTGTAGAGCCACTCACCGAACAGGATCGAGAGCTCGGGTGGGAATGGCGCGGTTGGTTTGAGGTACAGCGAAATGTGGTCAGCGTGTTTTACAGTCCGCTGCTCAATCGGATTGCCCTTGATTTGTTCGGAGGCGATCTCCCACATGGATTCGCGTTGCGTGCGGGCTCGTTCCAACCGCGCGTAGAGCACATCGAGGTGGTTATTGGTCACCGGTCCAGGTTAATCCAGCCAGATCCGAGTGATCCCTCAATGAAGCGAAAGACCAAGGTGACTGGAGTCAGAAAGACCAGCTTCATCTGACATCAGCAAATAACACGATCGAGAAGATCGCATAGGGAAAAGAACAAGAGGAGAAGGAAAATGTTCAATTGGTCAATCGCCGGCACAGTTGTGTTCCTGGCGCTGTTAGCCCTTAGCTTCGGCATCGATTGGTGGTTCATCAACCGTCCAGTTGATCGCGGCACATTCAAACAACTCTGGCGTTTCTAGCGAAAGGCACAGCCATGAATGATCTTGAAACCTTTCGTTTCCGTGGAGAGCCAGTCCGCGTCGTCCTCGGCTCGGATGGTGAACCGAGATGGGTTGCCGCCGATATCGCAGATATTTTGGGCTATTCCTCTGCGCGTGACATGACTCGAAGCATGCATGATCGGCACAAGGGGGTGTAGAGACTGCACGCCCTTGGAGGGGAGCAGGCCACGCCCACTCTTCGCATCACGCCAAAAGGAATTGAGACTCTTCGTGACCGGCTCTCTGTCAGCAATCAGTTGGCCATTATCTAGAACTCGAACAAAAGGAAAAGCCGGGTGGAGCAACACCCGGCCAGAAAACAATGAAAGGAAATTCAATGTCAAAGAAAACGATAGCACCTAAACCCGGCATCGAGCCAGAGTGGAATATCCGAGATCTCGTTGGTGTCAACCTGGCTGAGGCTCAGGAGGGAATCATGGGCAAGCTCGAAGCTGAGTACGACCTAGATCATCACCAAATCTACCGGATCGAGACATTCCTCGACGGTGCATTCCAGCTCGCGGCCGGAGCTTTAGCTGACGGCATCGATAACGTCGCTTTCGGCGCTGAGGAGGAAACACCATGGGCGTAACAACGAAGCTCATGACAGTCGCGCAGGCTGCAGAAATTTCTGGATACAGCCAGTGGAGCATTCGACAATTTTGCAGGCAAGGACTGTTGCCGTCACGGAAACGCACGCCGGGGGCAAGCAAAGCAAAGAACTACCGAATCCTTATCGACCCAGCAGACCTTGAGAACTTTCTACAGAAGCAGGTGGTGGCATGATCAGCGAGCGAGACGATGATCTGACATCGCTAGCCACTGCAGTGGGCGTCATGCGACACCAATCATTGTTCCCAGCCTGGTACTTCGATGTCCTCGGTGGCGTCGTTTTCGGGGCATGCGGCATGAGCATCGTTGCAGTATGGAGCGGAGCATGAGCCAACAGCGAGACCAAGTTGAGATCGCCATTGCTGATCTTGAGGCCACACTGGCTGTTTTCTGGGAAAAGACCCTTGACGGCGTCACGACGGGTGACCAGGAAGCGCAGCACATCGCTGAGACAGTTCGGTGGATGTTTACTGCAGCTGATATCGATGTGCGACTTCGCGCAGAGCGCATCCAAGCCCGGCTTCAACTAAACGAAAGGAAGCCACTATAGCCATGGACATCAAAGCAGTGGTCTACAGTCGGCCGGCATGCGTTGCTTGCCGACATGTCAAGCACCATCTTTCGCAGTTACAGGTGCCGTTTGTAGAACGCGACGCGGACCTGTTCGAGGAAGAAATCTTGGAAGTGGTCGAGACGTTAGGTCTGGGTACAGCATTGCCATTTGTGGAGTTCACCGTTGGTGACGAAACGCTGTATATGACAGGAAACTCAGCCAATGACCTTGAAGCTCTCTCGTACCTAGTGCGCAGAATTGAGGTCGCACCATGACCTACGTTCCTCTAATCGAGACTGATGGTGCCGAGCCTGAGGACATCCGCGGTTTCGAAAAGGACTTGAAAGACAATGACTGCACTCACGTCCAGGCCATGGATGGGCGTGTCTGGAAGATGTTTCCTTGGCTGAATAAGAAGTCCGTGCCGATCAACGATGCCACTGCTCATAACCCGCAGCGTTTGGGGTGGGCAAAGGTGAAGTCCTTTGGGGTGTATGAGGAGCCACCATGCTGACAAAAACCCACCGCATCATGGAACCAGCTTCAGGGCATCTCATAGGTCTTACGCGTCACCGTGGCACGGTACATGTCGAGGTCGGAGACCTCGCGTCGATTATTCCGAGCTTTTTGGTGCCGCGTGATCAGATCTACCGATTTCTGGTCATTGGCGGGCGTCGTTTCGTCAGTATCCACGTCGCCAGCAGGTGGGTAAAACCATGGACTGAGTCGCACGAGATGGGTGTTCAGGCAAAGACCTTGACCAGGATTCTTACTTGGGCAGAGTTAGCTCTAACGGAAGCGGAGGCGGAAGCTCGTGGAAAAACGGTGTAAAGACTGTGGGCAGCCCGTCAAATGGGTCCGTACCCAGTCCGGGACGTGGCTTCCATTGCTTCCGTCTCCTGACCCGGAGGGCACATTTGTTCTCCGAACATTCACCAGGGCGGACGGCCAAAAGGAAACACGAGCAGTCGGTGTCTGTGGTCGGTCCCAACAACTCGCGAAACAGCAAGGCGACCTGTTGTGGGCACCCCACGCTGCGGCATGTACCGCGATCCCCAAGGACGTACCAAAGGGCATGCCAGAACACGTCAGAAAACAGCTAAAGGAAAGGAAACGACGTAATGCGTGACCCTAGACTGCCGCAAGAGGATGAACTCACTGTAATTCTGGCGCTCTTAGGATTGAGTTTGATTGTACTCGGGGCCGTGTTGATCGCCGCTCCACCCGCAGTGTTCTGGGGATGGTGAAAAGTGGCCAAAGGCTTATTCATTGGCCCCGAGTTTGAGCAGGCAACATGTAGACGCCCAGTATTCCGCCCCCGGCCACGAGATCAGGACGGTGCGTTTGTAACTCTCTGGGAGTCTGGTGCCGAGCGGGAAAAAGCCGCTTCGATCGCTGCGCGACATGACATGGCAGTGGCGTTATGCCGTCATTGCCCAGTATTGGAAGTGTGCAAGCAGCGGTTCTTCGAACTTCAGATTGAGGGCCTCGAGGTTGATGGCGTCATTGCAGGAATTCGCCCGGAGTACCGAACCAAGCGCATCTGTCGTGGCTGCCACCGGCCTCTTGGATCGAAAAACGCGACTCGGATTCTCGGAGGCGCGGTGCGTGAGTATGCGGACCATTTGTGTCGGAGTTGTTGGGAAGGAAGGAGGAAACGCCGTGGAGCATCAAAACGGAGACGGACAGGATAGAACCGCGAGGTGCTGCCACCACTTGTGTGTGAGAGCGGTGCGCTGCAGAGGCCCAGATATGGGCAGACAGCAAAGTTAGGTGTTGGTGAATGTAGTGAGGAGACTAAGGATATGCCGTGGTTGAGGCTCGGTGATACTGCAGCAATGCATCCACGCCTCTTAGGCGTCGTTGAATACGTCGATTTTGACGAACGACTGCTTAATGAGACCTTTGGGTTCCTCGTGCGTTGCGCAACTCAAGCAGCCGGGTTTATCACCGACTATGTTGTCGACTTCGGCACCGCCACGGTCATTGCTGGCCCCGGCCGTGTCCGTGATTTGCTCGGTGTGTGTGAGTTCGCCGGGCTCATGCAGCCTGTAGAAGTCGAAGGGCGCAAGCAATGGAAGATCATGGAGGACCCGGAGTTTATCCACATGCGGCTCCAAGAGGAGCTGGAATGGGAGAAACAACGCAAAGCCGACAACGGCAATCCAGACCTCATTATCCAAATCCGCCTTCGCGATGGGGACGCCTGTCGCTACTGCGGAAAAGTAGTGAAGTGGAGCGCTCGAAAAGGCAAGATTGCCGGCACTTATGATCATCGGGTCCCGGGAGAAGCTGGAACTGTGGAAACCATGGTCGTCGCCTGCGGTGGATGTAATTCACGGCGTGGGAATGATCCGACGGCTGACTCACGGGTTCCGCTCCTGCCAGCTCCGAAAGAACCGTACTATTCAGATGCCACAATTGAGTGGATCAACTCGCACCCATGGGCCAACCAACATGGCATCAATCTGCCACCTAAGCGTGGCAAGGACATCCCTGCCGGACGAGTAGCGCCGTGTCATGCTGATCATGTTGCCCAGCCCGCCTTGTACCACGTAGAGATGCGCGAGCCTGTCATAGATCCCCGCGCAGATGAAGATACGGACCGTGGGATGGCGTCGCAGCCAGCGACGCAGGTTCCCCGCGTATCACCCGATTGTTCAACCATTGACCCCTCGCCAGAAGTGGCGGCACGCGGGTCTGGTAACCCCAGCAGCACAGTACGAGGGACGCGTCAGCAACCAGCTGACGAAGCTCCCCGTGTGCCTAAGCCGGAACACGATCTGGCACTGGGGAAGAACCCTCGGCCTGGAGACCACCTTGACCCCTCGCCAACATCGGCGGCACGCGGGTCGGTCGACTCCAACTCATCTGCGGCCCGCGGGTCCGGGCTCCGCGCGCTCGACGAAGGTCGCGACGATCTTTTACATGAAAAATCGCCAAGACCAGCCAAAACAACGGATCTGCCAGATTTGGCAGATAATCTGCCGAATAAGTCAGATCCGGCAGATCGGCAGTGTGCCAGATCTGGATTTTCCGGGACGGGTCGGGACGGGTCGGGGCGGGCTGGCACTGTAGGCGGCGCGGGAAAGCGACGTAGGCGCTCTCGAGGTCGCAGGAGGTATCGATAATGCTTTCTAGGGATGAAGTGTTTGTTCTGGAAAAGGCTCTGCTGGAGATTGAAGGTCTTGCTCGGTATCTTGATGATTTACTTGTTCCTTCTGTTCCGTCCTCTGGGGCACATGCGAGAGTAGCGGCGGTCAAGGGCGCGTCAAAACCGCCAGTGGTGATCTCTGTGCTGGATATCAAGGATCATGCTGAGGCAGTGGTTTTTGGGTGGTGTGACTGCTTGTCGGAGGCTCTCGGGCTTCCTGTGCCTCGAGTGAAGACGTTGCCTGTGCGCTCGAGGTGGCTGCGCTTGGAGCTGGAGTCTGTGGCTGCATGTGAGTGGGCGTCGGATTGTCTTGAGGAGGTGGTGGCGGAGGCACGCGCGATCCGTGATGTTGTTGATCCGCCACTATCGAAGCGGCTGCCATCGCTTGGTGCGGATGAGCCACAAGCTGCGGTTCGGCTCGGTCACTCGTGTTCGGCTCGACAAGCGGCTCGGTGGTGCCAATCTCAGGGAGTACCGGTGAGTTTTAAAACGGTATCCGAGTGGGCAAAGCAAGGGATCATCACCGCGGAAACCGGTCAACTTGGCGCGTGGGAAGTATTCCCGGAAGAGGTACTCGAAGTAGCACGTGAAAGGTATCGTTTGGGCAGGTCAAGGCTAAGAAAATCCCGACCTTCACACCCTCGTGTGCTACGCTAGCTTTAGCGAATTCCTAGGCCCTCGGGCTTGGGAATTTCTGCGTATCTCAGGTAAAAGCATTGGGCTGGATACGGTAGGAGGTGATGTTCTTGGCGCGCACTGGTGACCGTACGTATCGCCAGAAACGAGCAAAACTCCTCGCACACGATGACCTCATCTGCGCGTGGTGTGGTCTTCCCATCGACAAAACGTTCAAAGCACCGCACCCGATGAGTGCCTCAGCTGATCACATCATCCCGGTCGCCGCGGGAGGATCAAACCTCGGAGACCTACAGCCAATGCACCTCGGGTGCAATAAATCCGCAGGAGCTAAAGGACATCGCCGTGGTCCACGCAAGACGTCGCACATGCGCGCGTGGTGACCCAGGGGAGGGACCCCTCAAGGGAAGCCAAGCGCAAGAAGGGCCCGCATTGCTGCGATACCTCCCCTGAACTGCGGAAATAATGGGGGACTTTGGGAGAAAGGGAGATCTCGGTGGAGAAGAAATGTCAGATTTGTGGTGAACCGCTACGGGGACGACAGACGAAGTTTTGCTCAGCAAAATGCAAAAAGCGTCTCCAGCGCCATCCAGAGCGTTACCCGCACATTGAGACCGGGACAATACCGAAGAACCCGACAGAAACCGCACAAAGCAGCTCGAGGATCGTGGCGGCGGTTTCTACGGGCAAGTCCAAGCAAATCTATTCGGCACTTCGCCGACGGCTCGCCGAAGAAATCGACGCGACCGAGGATCCGAAGATCGTGGCCGTCCTGGCCTCAAAACTCGTTGAGGTTGAAACCAAGATGGAATTGTTCACCAAGGTCGACAAAACAGGCAGCAAGCTCGACGAACTGACCGCGCGCCGGGAACAGCGACGACGTAAGGAGGCATCATGAGCGATAGTGTTATCGGCTCTCAGGTACCCAGCTTCCTTGCTAAGCCGCACGTAGAGGCGGTGGACTTTTTCGATGGTGAGGACGCGATCGACCTCGCTGAAGCATTTGGATTCAACCCGGATCCATGGCAAGAAGGTTTAATCACAGGAGCACTCGCGAGAACAAAGGACGGCGAATTCGCTGCCAAACAGGTAGGGCTGTCAGTACCGCGGCAGAACGGCAAAAACGGTGTCCTGGAGGTCATCGAGCTAGCGCACATGGTCATCCTAGGCCGGAGGGTCCTCCATACAGCACACGAAGTAAAAACTGGGCGGAAAGCCTTCCTCCGCCTCGCAAGCTTCTTCGAGGAAAACGTTGAGCTACGAGCTCACGTGAAACAAATCCGCCGAGTCAACGGACAAGAAGCGATCTTTCTCGACAACGGCGCCTCATGTGAGTTCATCGCCCGATCGAAGTCATCGGGGCGTGGCTTTTCCGTCGATACCCTCGTCATGGACGAGGCACAGGAACTGTCGTCAGAAAGCCTTGACGCACTATTGCCGACGATCTCAGCATCACCGGAGCCACAACAGATCATCACTGGCACCCCGCCGGCGCCAACCGATCACAACGGTGAAATCTTCCGAAGCCTCCACGACACAGCACACGACGGAGGAACTTCAACCCTGTTTTGGGCAGAGTGGGCAGCAGCCCACGGCCCGGACCCCAACGGCATAGACCCCGATGACGAAACACTCTGGCTTAAAGCCAACCCAGCCTTAGGAAAACGCATCACCATGGACGCTGTGAGAGGCGAACGCACCGTCATGGACGATGCAGCCTTCCGACGCGAACGCCTTGGCATGTGGGAAAGAGAACAAACCTCACGAGTTCTCCCACTCGAAGACTGGAACGCCTGTGCTGACCCCAACCTCACCGACGACGGACAGCCCGTTGTCCTCGCCGTCGATATCGCGCCGAGGCGTGACGCCGCTTCGATCGTTGCAGCTGGCTCATCACTAGATGGCCATTTGTGGGTTGATGTTGTGGAAAACCGCAGGGGTGTGCCGGATTGGGTTATTCCGAGGTTGCAAGCCATCCTCTCAAAACAGCCGGTTCGCGCACTCATGATCGATGTACTTTCGCCTGCTGGTTCGCTCATTGAGCCGTTGGAAGCCCAAGGCGTAAACGTCTCTCGCACTGGATCCAACATCATGGCGGCGGCCTGTGGTCAACTTTTCGACGCAGTTATGTCCCACGATTTCCGCCACCTTGACCAGCTCCCGCTCAACCTAGCGGCAGCTGCTGCGAGGAAACGCCGACTGGGTGACTCATGGGCGTGGAACCGCGCAAACGAGGACGCGGACATCACCCCACTAGTCGCAGCGACCCTAGCCTTGACAGGCAGAACGTACTCGAAAACGAAAAAACCCGTGAAACCAAAGCGAGAAAAACGAAAGGTAGTGGTCTGGTAGTGGCAACTTTTACGCACGACGAGGCCCGACTAGTCAAAGCCTTACTGGATCAACTATCGAGTCATGCACAAGCCAACCAGACCCACGAAAAATATTACGACGGATCCTTCGCCTCGACGCTTCTGAACATCTCCGCCCCTGAACACATCACCCGAATGCTCAACATGGTCTCCGGATGGTCAAGCACAGCCGTCGACGTCCTCGAAGAACGCCTAGACCTATGGGGATTTTCTAACGACGACCTGAGCACTGTATTCGACGACAACGCCCTAAACGAAGAAGCAAGCCAAGTTCACCTAGACTCCATGATCTACGGCGTCGGCTTCGTCTCTGTCACCGCCGGCGGAGACGGCGAACCAGACATCCTTGTACGTGGGCACGACGCTAAAAACACCACCGGAGTACTCAACGTAAGAACCCGCCACCTCGATGCGGGACTAACCCGAGAGATAAAAAACGGCGAAATCGTAGGAGTAGATCTGTGGCTCCCCGACCAGGTAGTAACCGCGCGCCGGGATCGTGATGGGCAGCCGTGGGAGGTTGTCGAGCGCGCTGCGCATGGTTTGGGGGCGGTGCCGCTGGTGCCTTTTGTCAATCGTCCACGCACTGGTGCTCGGTGGGGTAAGTCGGAGATCACTGCTCCGCTTCGTCGCTACACGGATTCTGCGGTGCGTACGTTGATTTCGATGGATATCAACCGTGAGTTTTTCTCTGCACCGCAGCGGTACGCCATCGGACTCGACCAGGATGATTTCGTCGGGCCCGATGGTCGACGTATGTCTCAATGGCAAATCGTTGCTGGTCGCATGTGGGCCACGGGTGCGGTGGCAGAGGACGAGAAAACCCCGGATTTGGGTGAATTTAGGCCGCATCCAGCGGGCCCGTTCTTGGAACAGATTGAGGGTCTAGCTCAGTTAGCAGCTGCTGAAGCAGGACTGCCGTCCCATTACTTTGGTTTGCGAGGTGAGCAGGCAGCGAGCGCGGACTCCATTCGCGCGATGGAGGCCCGCCTAGTCAAGCGTGCCGAGCGCCGCCAGAAGTCATTCGGGCGTGCATGGGGAGTAGTAGGCAGGTTAGCCCTTGCAGCTTTGGGAGAGTCTGCGTTTTCTGAAGTAGGTGCAGTGAGTACTCGGTGGGGCGACCCTGCGACACCTACGGTCGGGGCGACCACCGATGCGATGGTTAAGCTCGCCCAGGCGGGCATCGCTGCTGGTGCTTCTCGGCCGGTGTGGGACCGTGTGGGATTCACCCCGGAAGAGCAACAGGAGATGCAGCGGGTATTGGTTCAACAGCAGGCGCTGCAGCGACAAGCGTTGGTGTCGACGGCTGCAGGACAGACCACCGATGAGGCAGCAGCCCGAGCGGCGCTTGCGAATCGTCCCGTAGGTGAGACTCCATGACCGCGCGGGATGATTTTGCGACAACCCTGGACGGTCTGCGCTTGTTAGCGCAGCGCGACCTGCTGGCCTGGTGGCGACAAACACAGGGACTGGGGTTTATCGATCAAAAGCGTGTCTTGGAGGATCCTTTCACCGCAATCATCGCCACTTACGGTGAGCAAGCAGCCTACGCTGCGGCGGATTACCTGTTTCTCCAGCGCAGCTTGGACGAGTCGCTTCGCGAGCTTGAATATCCCGAGGTTGCTCAGCCAGTGGAGTTCGAGCAAGCCAGGGGAGCGTTTCATGCTGTGATGTGGGCGCGAGACCCTGAGTCTTCGGCGGATCGGGCCAATGCTTTCTTAAAGCTGCAGGGGGTGACGAACAGGCTTGTTGCAGATCCAGCCCGTCGTACCGTGATGATGGGCACCCTAAAAGCCGGAACCGCGTATGCGCGTGTGCCGGAGCCTGGTGCGTGTGCGTTTTGCCTCATGTTGGGTTCCCGAGGTGCTGTGTATGATCATGAGACCGTGTTCGGTGAAGTTGGGCGCTATCACGACAACTGTCGTTGCTTAGCTATCGAGGTCACCGGTAGAGCTCCATTGCCTCAGATCAATCAGGATTTGATGGCTCAAGTCAAGGTGTTCGACCGTGAGTTGGGCAGGCCTGCAGATGTGAAGGACTGGCGCCAGTGGGTCGATGCGTCGAGGCAACAGGCCGGGCAGGACACGATGTGGCCACGGTTGAAGTACGTGCGGTTGCCTCGGTACAAGGGCGATGGCTTATCGACGGTGTTTCCCGGTGAGAAGCTGCCTCCTCTGGATAATATGCCGGGCCATGTGCTGCATGGGTGGCGGGACAAGCCAAAGAAGGATGGAAGCGGCTGGCCTCACGACGAGAGTCTCGCGGATGGGCATCGATGGGACACGCAGCGGTCAGGTGCATCAACGTTTCCACGTGAATGGACAGACCAAAAGGTTGTTAACGCGGTTCGAGACACAATCGAAAAACCGGATACTGTACTCAGCAAAGAATATTCTCGAAGCGTGTGGAAAGAAATTGACGGAGTCGTAGTCTATGCCAAATGGGCGGTTCTACCTGGTGGTAGGCTGATATTCGTAGAAAGCTACCCAGTAGACCAATTGAATCGGAGGTGAAACTTGGACGAGTCTGAGCTTGCATACCGTGAAACGTTCAATCGTCTCAGAGCATTGTTTCCTTCTGATGCTGATTTGACTGCAGCACAGCGCAGTGCCGAAGAAGGAGAGTGGGACGGGGCTTTCTTTGAGCTGATTGAGTCAGCATTACAGTGGGAAGTCTTCGGCGCCGATTTCACTACTACTTTGACAGGCGGCTTTACCTCTCCATTAATTGAAGAGTTTTTAGATACTCTTAACCGCGCTGCCTAGCCGGTAGGTTGCCGGGTTCAAGTCCCGACAGCGCACGATCAAGACCCCATGTCCCCTGGTCGGGACGTGGGGTTTTGTCATGCCCACATCAAAAAATCCCAGGAGGAAACAACAGTGGACACCAACGAGTCAACAACGAACGATCACGTCGCTGAGAATACTTCGGAACAGGACGACGGAGTCAACGACAAGCAGCATGACCAAGAGCAACAGGACACATTCGATCGCGAGTACGTCGAGAAGCTCCGCCGTGAGAACGCGAAGTACCGCACGAAGGTCAAGGAACTGGAACCTCAAGCAGCCAAGCTTAAGGAAATCGAGGACGCCTCGAAAACTGAGCTAGACAAAGCGCTTGAACGAATCAAGACGCTTGAAGCAGAAGCGTCGGCGGCCCAGTCGAAGGCCCTCCGCGCGGATGTAGCGCAGTCGAAGGGGGTGCCGGTGTCGCTTCTGCCTGACGCAGGCTCCAAGGAAGACCTTGAAGCAGCTGCTGATCAGCTGCTGGCATGGGCAAACAAAACCCCTGCGTTGCCGAAAGTCACTGGGGTGGGCAAGGACACCTCGGGGATGTCCCGAGACGAACTAGCTCGCTCGATTCTAGGAGTTGGCTCGAACTAATGATCAATTTCCGGTAGTGAAAGGAATAACTGATGACCACCTACAACGAAAAGTCCCTCCTCGGTGGCGATGGCGGGACTAATCTTTTACCCCGATCGGTCTCGAACGAAATCTGGAAGCAAGCAACCGCCCAGGCGATCGTCCCGACCCTGGCAAAATCCCATCCGATCATCCTGGGCGAGAACATCATTCCAGTGTTGACCAAGCGCCCCGCAGCGTCGATCGTCGGGGAACTAGGAAACAAGCCAGACTCCCAGCTCGAGGTCGGAGCGAAGTCAATCAAACCGATCAAAGCCGTGGTGGGCTTGGAATTCTCCATGGAAACCATCAAGAAAAACCCCGCGAATGTCCTGGACATCATGTCCCAGGAACTCTCCGAGGCGCTTTCCCGACAGATCGACCTCGCAGTCCTTCACGGACGCCAGGCCTCCGACGGCGAGGAACTCTCCGGGGACCCGGAGTACCTCAACAAGACCAAAAACCGCGTCAAGATCTCCGGCGATCCTAAGAACGCCGATAAAGAACTGTGGGAAGGCTACGGCCTCGTCGTCGATTCAAAGACACCGCACAACTTCACAGGATTCGGCATGGATCCCCGCTTCGTCGGTCTCATCGCAAACGCCCGCGACGAACACGGCCGACGCCTTAACCCCGATATCACCATGGGCGGCACCGTCACTACCTACGCAGGCCAGTCAGTGTCCATCTCTCGAGCAATCTCCGGCCAGGTCGACGCCTCCGCAGATACCAAGGTCCGCGCCTTCGCCGGCGACTGGGAAGCACTACGCTTCGGCCGCGCACTCGATATTCCAGTAAAGAAAATCGAATACGGCGACCCATTCGGCAACGGCGACCTACAACGCCGCAACGCCGTCGCATACATGGCAGAATGCATCTTCGGCTGGGGCATCCTCGACCTCGACGCATTCGTCGCCTACGAACTCACTGGTGGTGACAGCGATGAAGAATCTTCGTAACAAAACCACTGGTGTCCACATCACAGTGGCCGATGAAAAAGCCCAGACCCTGGTCGCATCGGGCAGATACATCCCAGTGGAACCCACGAAACGCCCTACACGGCGCCCCAAAAACACCCCACCGGCCCAGACCGAATAAACGGGAGGTGACACATGCTCACCATTGACACGCAAGAAGTCCTCGCCTTCAACCCAGACCTAGACACCAACGTCGTCAATATCCTCATCCGCGACGGCCTAGCCATGGCGCGCCGGGTTGCACCATGTATTGATGATGAGGGTTTCGAGCATGCTGATGCGGCGACCGCGATCATTCGTGGTGCGGTGCTGCGGTGGGCGGAGTCTGGATCTGGTGGTGTGACATCAGAGTCGAATACGGCGGGACCGTTTGCGTTTCAGCAGAGCTTCGATAATCGGCAGACCCGACGAAGCTTGTTTTTCCCCTCAGAGATCCGAGAACTCGAGGCGCTGTGTCAATCCGGCAATGGAAAGGCCTTTGCAGTGGATACGATTCCTCCACCAGGCAAAGGTCGGTGCATTCAGGGGAATCAATCCAGGTGCACGTACTTGTTTGGGGCGTTAACCTCGCCGTGTCAGGCATGCGGCGAGGTGTTGCGTCCGGGGTGGTGGTCAGGTGGCCTCTAGAATTCCTCTGCGCCACAAATTGGAAGTCGCTCAGCTCGTTGAGACAACCGATAGGTTCAACAACAAAGTGATGGTGCCAGGCGTGTACCAGCCAGTCCTGGTGGCTGGGTGGGCCATCGTGAGCACTAAAGAACAGACTGGCGAGTCTGTTCTACGCACCATCGATCAGCTTGATATTTACTCCCCAGAGGCGTTTTCCCCTGGAACTCAGGTTCGTTTACCTGACGGATCAGTGTGGCAAGTACAAGGCAATGCTGAGGACTACCGTCAGGGCCCATGGTGGAACCCCGGGCTCGTCATCATTCACGCAATCCAAGTGAAAGGATAACTAATGGTCATCATCGACACTGTAGATGAAGGGACCGTCGAGTGGGACGCTCCCGCAAGTGAGGTTTTGGCTAACGGTGTGTTGCTCATCCACGCCACGGAAGACGGATCGCAACCAATTGCAGGTTATGCCCCCGGATCCTGGATCACCTTCGAAATAAGGGGCGATTGATGGCAGGAAACATTGATCGTATTCCGGGAGGCACAATCGTCTACGACTGGGGGGCTTTTAGCTCAGTCCGTAAAGCCGGGCAGGACTTGGCAATGGAGAAAGCTAAAGAAATTGCTGCTGCTGCGAGCGCTTATCCGCAACCGGCCCCGTCTAAGAAGTATGTTGCTAAGGCTGGGCCCAACATCGCTGCAGTTGTCTACCCCGCAACACGACATGCACGCCGCTCGAATGCGAAGCATAACACCCTGGTAAAACTACTCGGAGAACGCAGATCGTGATCACTGCTGCAGAACTCGTTGTGCGAGCACTCTCGAGCATCGTGGATGTGCCGGTAAGCGCCAAGGTGCCACCAAACCGCCCAGAGGTTTTCGTTCGAGCCGACCAGGCGGCTCCGATAGCCCTGTCTCCTTCACACGACCGAACTACCGTGATCATCCAGGTGTACGGGACCCATCGCCATCAAGAACAAGTGCTCGACATTATCGGCACATGCCGAAACTATCTTCGATTCTCCATAGAGACCGACGTTCCCGAGATCGTGGGGTGGGAGGAGACCTCAGGCCCCGTCGAGTTCCTAGACCCGGATATTGCCGAGACGTCAACCCGCTGGCAGTTCGCCGGGAACATATTCCAGACCCTCGCATAACGCAGGGTCTTTTTCAATACAAGAAAGGATTTCAAGCAATGAAAAGCCATGATTCGCGACTTCGCAACAACGTTATTGTCCCCGCACCAAATGTTATGGCCACAGGAGGCGTACTCATTGGTGACGTCATCAAAGACACAGAGGCATTCCCGAAAAACGCAACCGATGACATCAACGAGGCCTTCAACGCAGCCCCAGCCGGGTTCATTGCTGAATCTGGCTTGACGAAGACCGTCGACCACCAAACCGAAGACATCAAGGACTCCAACAAGGATGTCGTTGTCACTATCGAAACTACTCACGACGTGACGGTGAAGTGGACTTTCCAGGAGTCGACGAATGCAACGGTACTGAAGTCAATCTATGGCGCGAACAACGTCAAGGTCGAGGATGGCAACATTACTGTTGCCGATCGTTCAGGCATGGTCGAACACCGATCCTTCTTCTTTGAAATGGACGGAGGCAACGAGCGACCAGTACGCGCTTTCATCCCTGATGGTCAGGTTATCAACGTCGGCGAAATCTCGCTGATGAAGAAAGACGACATCATCAAATACGAAGTCACAGTAAAGTGCTTCACCGATCCAACGGCCGCGAAGTTCTACACCTTCTTCGGTGACGGAAGCCTGCCGAAGAAGAAAGAAGAAAAGGAAATCCTCCCGAAGCAAACCACTAAGACCGTGACTCTTCCTGAAGAAGTCTCCGGTGGCACGTGGTCGCTGACAGTTGACGGACACACCGCGGAATCCCTCGCACACAACGCGTCCGGTGAAGCTGTCCAGTCCGCGCTTCAGGAAGCCGGTGCGAGCGAGGTTACTGTCTCCGGCTCCGAAGGCGGACCTTACACCGTTACCGGTGGCAGCAGCGTCACCGCCGACGGTGAAGAACTCACAGGTGGAGACAACAACACAATCACCGTGAAGTAAACACCGTCGGGCCCGTAGGAATCATGGGAGTCGCCTACGGGCCCCACCCACTCAGACTCCCCAAATTTTTTTTCAACACCAAAAGAAAGGCACTCCCATGGCTGAAATCGAAAAGTTCCATTTCACCACAGCAAAGGGTGAAGAAATCACAGTCCCATACCTGGACGACTCCGTCTCTCACGCGACCGCACGCAAGATCCGCAAGGAATTTAACCACGACTACGAAGCACTAATGGATGCATTCGTCGACGCGGCTCTTCCCGCAACCATGGTGAAGAAACTCAATACATTGTCTGTTCGTGACTGGGACAAGTTCATCACTGGGTGGACTGAGCTAGACAAGAAACTTCCGGGGGAATTTTCGGCCTCGTCGAATGGCTAGAAGACGAGGCTAACACTCACGCTCTCGAGCTGGACCTGCTGCGACAAGGATTGCGTTTGCGTTGGCTAGGTGACGGCACAAGGCGATTGTCATGGCACGATGCGTGGCTTATGGCCACGTACCCGGTAATGAACGGGGAAGTCGCCGCGCTCGAAGCCCGCCGGATAGCAGACAGTCAGCAGCAACAACCATTGCAGCGCCAGCTGCCACCAGAGGAACCACCACAGCAGTCGTCGGAAAGCGAGCTGAACGACCGCAACAAGAGCGCCCACTACGTTGGCGAAACGCAATCCACCCTCGAGATCGCTCGCAGACTCGGCTGGACAGAATAGGAGACCCCCATGGCTAAAGGCACCAAGCTCGGTGAAGCCTACATCAAAATCACCGCAAGTACGACGGGAATGCAAAAGCAAGTCACGTCAGCACTCGGCGGCATGGGCAAAGTCGGCGATAAAGCCGGTACCGAGCTTGGTAAAGCCATGGGAAGCAGCGTCGAAAAACAGCTCACCTCATCCAGCGTCGGCGCACGGCTAACCACCGGTCTGCAAAAAGCAATGAAGACCGGTGCTCTTTCAATAGGCACCGCCGTTGGAGGCACGATCGCCACCGGCATCGCCAAAGGAATGGGACGCCTCAACGCCATCGAAGGAGCCCAGGCGAAACTATCCGGTCTAGGCAACAACGCAGCCACAGTCGCCGCCGTCATGGACAACGCCCTAGCCGCCGTCAAAGGCACAGCCCACGGAATGGGCGAAGCAGCATCCACAGCAGCGTCAATGGTCGCCGCCGGCATCAAGCCCGGCCAAGAGCTCGAACAAGTACTCAAGACCGTCGCAGACACCGCCAGCATCGCCGGACGCCAAATGGACGACGTGGGCCTCATCTTCGGATCCATCGCCGCACGCGGCAAACTACAAGGCGACGACATGCTCCAACTCATGTCAAGCGGAATCCCCGTCCTACAACTACTTGCCAAACAAACCGGCAAAACCTCCGCCGAAATCTCCGACATGGTCTCCAAAGGAGAAATCGACTTCGCCACCTTCGAAAAAGCAATGCGCGCCGGCGTCGGAGGCGCAGCCCTCGACGCAGGAAAAACCTTCAAAGGCTCCATGGACAACCTCGGCGCAGCAATCGGCCGCGCCGGGGCTGCATTCTTAGAGCCTGGGTTCAAGCAAGCCCCGGGACTGATCGGGAAGCTAACAGATAAGGTTGATTCTCTGACCCCTGCGTTAAAGACAGCGGGCATTGTGGCCTCTGACATGTTCAACGACGTGGCTGCCGTGATCGGCCCGTTGACAGGTGACGTCGCGGGGCTTGCACGAAGCCTGTCTGGGTTGGCAGGTCCTGTGGCAGCCGTTGCTGCTGTGTTCGCTGCACGAAAATTCACGATCTTGCCTGAGGTGTTCCAGGCTGCGGGTGGCCAAGCCAAAAGATTGAATTCGGCGCTGTTCGATATGTCTGCTGGGGCTGGTGTGCTGCAGCATCACTTTGCTCAAGCAGGGCGTGAGGTCAGTTCATTTGACGCGCACATGATGGTTGCCTCCACGTCGTCGAACAAGTTCTTGAGTGAGGTTGCTGGCGGGTTTGTGCGTGCGAAAGCGCCGATGAATGACTTCATTCAGCGTCAGTCTGACGCGGCAAAGTCCGCTGCTGATATGGCCTTGAAGTCTAAGGATGCTTTTACATCCGTGGATTATATGGGCCAGCAGATGGCTCATCGCTTCGCGGCGAGTGTAGGCAAGATGACGGGTACTGCTCGTGGTTTTGTCGGTGGTGCCCTTGGCGGTATCAAGACCGGTTTGGGCGGTCTGGTGGGCTTCCTTGGTGGACCGTGGGGTGCTGCTTTTACAGTGGCCGGTCTTGCTTTGGGTGCGTTGGCCCAAAAACAACTGGAGGCCAAAGTCGCTGCTGCGGAGCACAAGCAAGCACAACAGGAACTTAAAGCCACGCTCGATAACACTACGGGCGCGATCACTGATCAAACGCGAGCGTTGGCGGAGCAGAAGCTTCAGGATTCTGGGGCGATGGACACTGCCACCAGGATTGGCTTGTCTCGTGGCACGATGACCAGCGCGACAATGGGTGATCCTGCGGCGATCCGTGAGGTTGAAGCGGCCGTACGAGCTGAGACCCAGGCGGTTATTGAGGGCACTGAGTTTTGGGCCAAGAACCGCGGTGTCTTGGAGCAGCACGGGTTTACTGTCCAGGATCTCACAGCTGCTTACCAGGGGAATGCTGAGCAACGGCAGCGGTTACAGAAGATCTCCGATGAAGAGGGCAATACCTTTGGTATGGCCTTGCATGCCAAGTTCGTGGGTATGACCACAGATGTTGATCGGGCGACGAAGGATCTTGCTTCGTTTTCCGAAAGCTTTACCGGCGTGCAAAGCGCGATGGTCGAGGCATCAACAAATAAAGCGTCCGAGCTGGCTAATACATGGCAAAAGGCAGCCGATGATACCAAGGCAGCGCTGAATATCTTGGGTGAGACGAAACTCAAGCTTGTCGATGAGAAAACGATCTCGTTTACCTATGATCCGGCGACTTCCGATCAGGCGATTAACGATCTTAAGGCGATGGGTCTTGAGGTTGAAAAGCTTGCTAATGGCACGGTGTCAGTGTCGTTCCGCAACGGGGCAGATGTGTATGCGTTGCTCAAATCAATGGGGATGGAGCTGGACAAGCTCGCAGATGGTCGTCTTGCAATTAACACGGACGATGCTGCTACTGCGCTTGCGGTTCTCGAAGAAATGGGAATCAAGGCGCAACAGATCGACGGCCATATTGTCATGGATGTCAATGACCAGGAAACGATCGAGCGGCTTCAAGCGCTCGGCCTAGCATCGATGATTGATGGAAACTTGGTGATCAATGACAACATCGGTTCAGTAGAAGAGCGGCGCGCAAAGCTTGAGAAAGACACTGCTGCGATGCAGGGAAACCTCAAGGTTAACCACAATATTGATGAGGCCCGCAGCTCTGCCGCAGGGTTGAAGAACGACCTCGACAACGTTAAATCGAAGACAGTCGATGTTCGGATTCGTGAGTGGCGAGAGTACTACAGTAGCGGTCGAACAACCTCCACATCTGGTACTTCTGTCGGCCAACACTACGGCGCAACAGGTGGCCGGTTTGACCCCTCGGGCGGGTTCGAACGACTTCCTCGTTATGCAGTAGGTGGCACGCATCGGGGCTATCGGCTCCCGTCGACAGGCCCCGGTACTCATAAGACAGATGGGTTCTTGGCGAAGGATCAGCTTACGGGCGCGCCGACTGCCTGGCTGAACAAAGACGAATGGGTTATTAACCGTGAATCGTCCAAGAAGTACGACCGGGAACTTGCTGCGATTAATTCGGGCACGTTCCCAAAGCTTCCGGGGTTCGCTAGTGGCGGTCTGTTCGCCTCCGCAGCTGAGATCAAGAAAAAGCTTGCTTTCCTTGATGGCACCCCTTACGGGATGGGGTGGTTCAGCCCTGCAGGTGTTGACTGTTCCGGTGGCGTATCTGCGACGGTCAACGTTGGTTTAGGCCGTGATCCCTTCGAATCTCGCATGTCCACTGTCACCCAAGGGGCATGGCTTGATGAGCGAGGTGCGCAACCAGGCCCAGGCGGTCCAAGTGATGTGAGCATCGGTTGGTGGGATCGTGGCGGTGGCGCTAACGGCCATACTGCTATGCGTTTGCAAGATGGTACGTTCGTCGAATCTGGCGGAAACACTGGTGGCGGTTTTACCATTGGTAGGACCGCTGGTCCGCTTACCGGGCGTGGCTTTGATCAGTGGCGCCACTTCCCTACGGGAAACGGTGGAGCGCAGGCCGCTGCAAGCAGTACGGCGGATGCAGTAGAGAAAAATGCAAGCGGTGGCGCGTCCTCGCGGATCGACTTTGGTAGCGCTGAGGGGCTCATTTCCAAATGGGAGGAGTCTGAGAAGCGCCGTCAACGTCGTGCGAAGCTATGGGCTGGCGTTTTCGATACCGGCGGTGTCCTTCCACCAGGTGGTGTGGCTGTGAACCTGTCCGGAAAACCCGAGATTGTCGTCAATAATGCACAGCTAAAGACGTTTGACAAACTTGCTGACAGCCTTGGTGGATTGAACAAGACGTTAGCTCGTCAGGTCGACGTGACTGCCGCGCGTCCGGGGCCAGGGGCGAATATTGGTGCGTTTCTCGCTGGTTCGACGGGCAAGGAGATCTTTGATGTCCTCGCAGGCTCTCCGTTTGGTGAGCTGTTCTCGTGGGCGTCGCCTGCGGTGAATGCGTTCGGTGAGATGGAGGAAGCGTGGATTCAGCAGGCCGACGCAGCAAATGCGTTGAAGCAGGCTGAGTCACAGCTTGCTGCTGCTCGCCAGAACGGTGATGCTGAGGCAATCAAGACTGCTGAGGACGATCTTGCTACTGCTCGTGGTGTGGTTGCTGAGGCAGCAAAGGCGGCTGGTGTTGCTGAGCTCAACTTGGCATTCGCGATCATCGATGTCATTGGAAGTATTTTCTCGAAGATTGGTGAAGCGGTCTACAAGGCCAAGGTCGGCCTGGGGAAAGCAGTCGCTGAGTCTGCATCGTGGGTCTACGAGTGGACGAAGATGGTTGATGCCCAGCGCGAAACCGTCAGCAAGCTGCAACAGCAGTTCGTCAACGACAAGATCGCCTATACCAAAAGTGTATGGGAAACCCGTCTGGCACAGTCTGATCTGACGAAGGCCCAATTGGAGGGTGTGAAGTCAGTCGCTGAGGCCGAGAAGAAGCTGCAGGCAGAGCGGAAGCGTCAGGCAAGGCTCGCTTCGAGGGACTGGCGAGATCTATCCACCGCCTATGGGCGTTATCGGTGGGTGGAGAAACTTGGGATGGCTGAGCGTCTCAGCGATGCAATCCGAATTACGCCAGAGATTCTGGCGCTTGAGCATGAGGTGAATGCGGCGAAACTATCTGCGCTGGCGAAGCAATATAAAGCGTCGCTCGCAGCGCTAGAAGCGTCCCACGCGCAGCAGATGGCCGCGTTGAATCTGGCCCAAAGCCAACTGCAACTGGCACAACAGTCGGCTCAGCTCGCGCAAATGCAGCAACAGTACATGGGGATGGATCAAACCCAAGCCATGTATGGCAACACCACGGCAAAGCTTTACGCCGAGCGCCAAGCTGCAGCAGGCCGAGCCAACAAGGGCTTCTTCGGGTGGATCGGCAGCTTCTTCAAAGACCCAACCGGTACGCTGCAATACGCTTTTGGAGGCGGTCGCGCCGCCGACAAGCAGTATGCCCAGTGGATCGATCAGGAGATTGCTAAACGCGAAGCAGAAGGCAAGGGGCTTAACCAAGAAGTCGACCCTCAGACGATGGCTTTGGTGCAAAAGCTGTTCGCCCAGGGGCTGGATCAGCAGGCCATGAATATCTTGAAGATTTCCTCGGTCGGTGCCCCGGCACGTGCCTTGGAAGCTGCGAAAGAAGATCATGCTGCACTCGCCATCAAGCAACAGGAGCAAATGCTCATTGATTCACAAAAGCGATTGGAAGCGCTCATTGCTTTCGAATCGAAGGCGCAACCGCTGCGGGAACAGATCTCCGCGTTCGAATCAGGCGCTGAATACCACCAGTATTCAGCAGACGCCATTCGCGAGGAATCCCCGGCCGTAAAAGCTGCTTTGCAAGCACTGGCCGATTTTTCAAAGCAGACAGCGTTGGACTACACAGCTTCTGCTGCAGCCGGCGGGTCGGGGAAAATCGCGCCAATCGTGATTCAACTGCCACAGCAGGACATGTTCACGCGCGAACAACTGTTAGCTTTGCTGAATCAGTTCGGCAAGATCGACGGGCTTGAGACACGCATCGAAGAACTCGAGGCCACGCCGCGCAAGTCGGCAACGGACATCATGGCGGCAACTGTGTCGTAACAAAAGGAGGTTTTGCAATGGCTAAACGCCTGGTGTGGATCGGCTGTGATGGGGTCGAATGGCCCCTGACCGAATACGGCGTGCGCGGCGTATTCCTGGAAGAAGGTGGAATCTCGGGGCTTGTGGGTGGGCTTGATACCCAACCCCAGCCACTTATTACGACATCGACGCGCTTCAACGACGGTGTAGCCCGCCCCCTCGAGCTCACGCTCAACCTCGTGGCCGCAAGCTCCACCTCCAAATGGGGCCAGCATGGAAACATCCCTGACATCATGGCCGAGTTCACCCGTGGATGTTCACCCATCGACACCGGAATTCTCCGCCTCGAGGATGATCAGCTCGGAACGAAATGGGACCTTGACGCAACCGCCACCTGCCCTGGGCTGCAGCACCCCAACCACCAAAGTGGTGCGGAGCGATTCGTCCTGACCCTCGCCGCACCGCGTGGCCTATGGCGCTCAAGATATGTGATGAACGGCCCAACTATCACAGTAATCAACACTGGTGATGCAGTGACACACCCGAAAATCCGATGGGCAGAAGACGGCGGGAAAGTCATCTTGCCGTCTGGAGCGTCTTTCACCCTCCCCACGGTGCAAGGGTGGAGAACGTTAAACCTCGACCCAGCAACCACCAACGACGTCGTAGACGACGACGGCACTTTCGACCACGAAACGTGGCGCAAAATCGACATCCTCACCGAAGGCATCCCACGCCACGAAACCAGAACATTCACGATCCCCAAGGAAGCCGAACTCCACTGGGACATCTACAGCTACACACCATGGATCTAGAAAGGCGGCCCCGCGATGGACTGGGACACATGGCACAAACTGAGCTGTCATGATTCTTGTTGACGGTGAAACCCTCAACGACAAGGATGTGTGATTATGCCGAAGGCTTATCCAAAAGAATTTCAACAGCAGTGC
>NZ_JBVJNS010000011.1:0-84432 GCF_055583565.1 Corynebacterium sp. NPDC104732 | reverse complement strand
AACAGTCCTACTGACAGGCATAACAAGCAGCTTCCTCCCGGCAACACACGCCGGGCTCAGCCACGCAGACCCTCCAACAAAAAGTCCGCAGTCCCCAAATAGCGCTAGTTCTACTCCGACTCTCGAATTCCAGGTCTCGCGTTCAGCCTGGAAAACCGCTAGAGCGCTTCATCCCCCCGCTCCCCAGTGCGCACTCGAACGGCTTCTTCCACGGGGGTGACCCAGATTTTCCCGTCTCCTACTTTCCCAGTGCGGGCGGAGGCAATAATAGCTTCGATGACTTTTTCCGCAGCTTCTGCGTGCACCAGGATCTCTATTTTCGACTTGCTGACGAACTCGGGGTTGTAGTTCGCCCCGCGGTAGACCTCTTGCTTAGCTTTCTGCGCGCCGAATCCTTGCACTTCGGTTACCGTCATACCGTGAATTCCGAGCTCGCTGAGGGCAGCGCGCACGTCGTCAAGCATGAACGGCTGGATGACGGCGTTTACTAGCTTGATCATTTATTTTCCTTCCATTCCGAGTGCATCGTAGGCGGTTTCACCGTGAACGTGCGCGTCGATGCCGCCGTGCTCTACCGCGCGGTCGACGCGCCAACCCAGGGTCTTCTCCAGCGTGAACCCAATCACAGCGGTCATCACTCCGGTATAGAGCATCGTCACCGCTGCCACCACTGTTTGCACGATGAGCAGCTTGAAACCATAGGAAACATCGCCGGTGAAGATCCCGTTTCCGTGCGCGAACAGCGCCAGTCCGACGGTGCCCCACACTCCTGCGACCAGGTGGACGCCGACTACATCGAGTGAGTCGTCGAATTTGAAGCGGTATTTCAGTGCCACGCCGAAGGCCGCCAGGACCCCACCGAAAAATCCCAGGATTAGGGAGGTGACCGGGGTGAGCACTCCGGCAGCAGGCGTAATAGCCACCAGTCCCGCGACGACGCCGGAAGCGGCACCGAGTGAGGTGGCATGGCCGTCGCGAAGCTTTTCGGCGAGTAGCCACCCGAGAATGCCTGCGGCGGCTGCGGCGGTGGTGTTGAGCGTGGCCAACCCCGCGGACCACCCCGCCTCGTGCGCCGAACCGCCGTTGAAGCCGAACCAGCCGAACCACAGCAGCGCCGCGCCGAGCATCACGAAGGGGAGGTTGTGCGGGCGGTGCGCGGAACGCATAAAGGTATGCCGCTTACCGACGAGTATTGCCAGCAGGAGCGCAGCCGTGCCAGCGGAGATGTGGATGGCGGTGCCACCGGCGAAATCCACTGGTGGTACTTTGGCTTCGCCGTCCTCGGCCCCGAACATCCAGGCGGCTACCGAGTGTGCGTGCTCGGAGAGTACTCCCCCGCCCCAAATCATGTGGGCGAGCGGGAAATAGACGAACGTCGACCACAGTGCTGTGAAGGCCAGCCAAGTCCCGAACTTCACACGGTCCGCCAACGCTCCTGAGATAAGCGCACAGGCGATAACCGCGAAGGTGAGCTGGTACCCCACTTCAATTACGGTCGGGTATCCAAACGTGGAGATCACCGGGGCGTCGGCCGTACCGATCGAACCACGTAGCCCAAAGAACTCGAACGGGTTGGAAAACAACCCTGCAATGTCCTGTGTGCCGTAGGACATCGACCAGCCCCACAACACGTATATAACGGTGACGACGCCCAGCGAGCCGAACGACATCATCATCATGTTCAGCACGGACTTTTGGCGGGACATTCCCCCATAAAACAGCGCAAGCGCCGGTGTCATGAGTAACACCAGCGCTGTCGAGACCAACATCCAACTTATGTTGGCAAACATTTCCGTATCCATATGACGGGCCTTCTTTCATCTCATCAGGGGCCCATCATTAGCCCTATGTGAAACAGCCTAAACCCGTCTGGATCGCCAGTTGGAAGTTTTATTCACACTGTTGTGGTTAGGCGAGCAGAGCGTCCACGAAGCTTTCCACCTCGAACGGTGCAAGGTGATCTGCGCCTTCGCCGAGGCCAACCAGCTTGACCGGGACCCCGAGTTCTTCCTGGACCTGGAACACGATGCCACCCTTGGCCGTGCCATCCAGCTTGGTCAGCACTACGCCGGTGATGTCCACGACGTCGCGGAACGTACGGGCTTGCATGAGGCCGTTCTGGCCGACGGTGGCGTCGAGAACGAGCAGGACCTCGTCTACCTTCGCCTTCTTCTCGACCACGCGCTTGACCTTACCCAGCTGGTCCATCAGGCCGACGGAGGTGTGGAGGCGACCTGCGGTGTCGATCAACACCACATCGGCTTGCGTTTCGACGCCCTTAGCCACCGCATCGAATGCGACGGATGCTGGGTCAGCACCTTCTGCACCACGCACGGTCTGGGCGCCCACCCGACGGCCCCACGTCTCCAACTGATCAGCCGCCGCAGCACGGAACGTATCCGCTGCTCCCAGCAGCACCTTGTGCCCCATGGACACCAGCACACGAGCGAGCTTGCCGGTCGTGGTGGTCTTACCGGTACCGTTCACGCCCACCACCAACACGACGGCCGGCTTGCCCTCATACGGCATCGCCTTGATCGAGCGATCCAGTTCCGGCTTGCCCACCTCAATCAGCGTCTCACGCAACATTCCGCGAGCCTCGTCTTCGGAGTTCACACCGCGCTCGGCGATCTTCTCCCGCAGGGACTCCACCACCGTCATAGTGGTCGCGGTACCCAGGTCAGCCATAATCAGCTGATCCTCGATCTCCTCCCATGCGTCCTCATCCAGGTCACCAGCGGTGAGCATGCCCAGAACCGATTGGCCCAGGAAGTTGTTGGACTTCGCCAGCTTGCCACGCAGCTTACCCAGACGGCCAGCGGCAGGCTCGATCTCTTCCGCAGGGGCGGGTGCAGGTTCCGGCTCTGTTTCTGGAACCGGGGTCTGCTCCAGGGCAGCCTCTGCAGCATCAGCGGTGACCGCTGCCGCTTCAGCTGCCTCCTCGGCTTCTGCAACGACT
Organism: Corynebacterium sp. NPDC104732; assembly: GCF_055583565.1. NCBI lineage: Bacteria > Bacillati > Actinomycetota > Actinomycetes > Mycobacteriales > Corynebacteriaceae > Corynebacterium > Corynebacterium sp. NPDC104732. Next base: position 81,473 of record NZ_JBVJNS010000011.1, on the reverse strand, counting down.
TCCGGTTCGGAAGGCTCAACAGGTTCTTGAGCAGGTTCCTCAGCAGGTGCTACCGCTGGTTCCACCGCCAGTTCCTCTGCCACTTCCTGGGCAATCGGGGTATCCGCGACAGGTTCCGCAATAACCTCAGGCTCTTCAACTGGTTCTTGGGTCACCGTGGTTTCCGGTTCCACAACAGGTGCCACCTCAGGTTCCGCAGCGGGTTCCTGCGCGACAGGTTCCTCGACCACCTCAGGTTCCGCAACGGGTTCCACAACGGGTTCTGGCGCAACGGGCGCGACAGTCTCAACAGGCTCCGGCGCTGCGGGTTCCGCGGGTTTGAGTTCCTGGCCGTCGAGAAGCTCTGGCTCTTTTGCCGGGGCGAAGTTAAACCCGCCGGCAGCGGTGTAATTACCGCTCTTTTCCTCGCGGGTCAGCTCCTTCGGCTGTTCCTCCTTAGTAAAGGAAACAGTCTTGTCTTTTTTCCGTTTGTTGCCGAGCACGACCAGCAGCACAACGAGCAGGAGTAGGACGACGAGGGCGCCAATGAGGAGAGAGGTAATATTCATGGCTTCCATATTGGCAGTAACCCAGCGCCTCCTGCCACTCGAATACCCCTAGGCGGGCAGCAATCGAAGCTCTTCTAGGCGAGGGATTTTGCTCTTCATGCGCTGCGAAAGTTCGGTTTGCATATGACGCAGCTTCTCGACGCTCACCCCAGATTCCATTTCCGCCAGCACATCCATAACCAGCTCGTGCCCGAGCCAGCGGGCTCGCACACCCGATACTCGAAGGATGCCTTGTTGGTCTGAGGCCACGTGGGTGGCGGTGTCGATGAGATGTGGGTCTACGCCGTCGAGAAGCCTGCTGAGCACGCTCTTCATGGAGCTGACCAGCACGCCAACCACCATCACCCCGATGAAGAGGCCCACGATGGCGTCGATCCGGCCGTGCCCGAACATCGCCCCTACCGCGCCGATAACCACGGCGAGGGAGGTCAGTGCGTCGGCGCGCGCATGCTGCCCCTCGGCGATGAGCGCGGCGGAGCCGACTTTCCGTCCCGCCCGGATGCGATATTGCGCGACAAGTTCGTTGCCGAGCGCACCGATGATCGCGGCGGCCAGCACCCATCCGATGTTGGTCATGTCGCGTGGGTGGCGCATGGCGTCGATGACGTCAACAAAAATCATCCCGGCAGATGCTGCAATGACCAGGCCAATAAACAGGCCCACCAAGTCCTCCGCGCGCCGCAGGCCAAAGGTGAAGCTTTTCGACGGAGCCCGGCGCGCCAACCGCAACGCAATAATTAACGGAATGGTGGTGACGAGGTGGCCGAGGTTGTGGATCGTGTCGGCGAACAGCCCGACCGAACCACTGATAGCCACGATGACAATCTGAAGAGCAGCCGTCACAGCCATACCTGCGAGGCTAATCCAGGCCGCCCGCATCGCAATTCTGGAGGCTTCGGCAGAATCGCTGATCATATGCGCGTGATCGTGCGAATGCGGCACGATCGCATGTTTCACGCTGTGCCACAGACCGTGGTCATGGTGCTTATACATTCTTTAAGTATCTGCGCACCTATGCAGATATGCAAGTAGTTGCTTGGGATTTAGCGTACCGATGGGACTTTTCAGCCCCGAAAAATCCCAAACGTACGCTTGATTTTGGATCGCCCTTTAATACCGGCGTTATAGTAATTCCATGCACAAAAAGGATACGATCCACGCCCCCGACCTCATGCACGCTAACCTCGCTGCAGAGTCTTTCCGCATTTTGAGTGACCCAACCCGTATCCGCATCATCTGGCTGCTGTTGCAGGGCGAATTCAACGTCAATCAGCTGGCCGAGACTTTGGAGGTCACCCCATCGGTGGTGAGCCAGCATCTGGCCAAACTCAAGACCGCGCAGCTGGTGAACTTCCGTAGGGAAGGCACCTTCATGTTCTACTCTGCCAAGGACGAACACTTGGAGCTGTTGCTGAGTGAGGGGCTCTCTCACGCCGAGCACGTCGCTGGTGACGTCGCTGGTAATGGCCCCCACTCATACCGGGACGCAATGCGGGTTAAGAACTGGCACGCAGCCCACGAGGACTAGCGGCCCACTGCCCCCGAAAAGCAGCTAAGCAAAACCCATTCGACTACATCCCTGGGTACTTCACTGCCAGCACCATTGCCTCAGCGGCGACGAGGTCACCGGTAACCAGCTCCGGCACCACTTCCGCAAGCTCGGCCCATTCGGCAGCGGCCTTGAGCAGCAGCTTCGGTTTGCCCATGAGTCCATGGGCATGCATGCGCGCCGCGAGAGCGAACACCATCGAGGCCACTGGCACGAGAGCCCAGTGATTTTCGCGGGCGTCGGTGTCCACGCCGTCGAGCTTGTCGAAGCGGACGCGAGCGGAAGCGTACACAGCCTTGCTGGCTCCCTTGAGCGCACGCAAGGTGCTCACCATCGCTTGAACGAGCTGCTCGTCGATGAGTTCGATGAGCGTGGCCCGCTTGTGGAACGCCTCCATGACTGCCAGCAGTCGGGAAGAATCATCCATGATGGCGCCTGGGACAATATCTCCCTGGGAGAAAAGAACCCCGAGCAACGCCTGCTGCTGAGCCTCATCCATCATCGCCAGCTGGACAGTGGAACGATCAATGCACGCGGTGTCCAAGGTATTGTCGCGGCCGGTGGAGAGCGCCTCTACCAGCCGTTTTCCGGCCAGCGCCTCAAGTTCTTTGACCAGCGGACGCACCGGCTTTTCGTTTTCGATCAGTGCGGGCAGCTGCCCCATCAGTTCCAGCGCGCCGATCCACGGGGAGCGATGCGCGCCAGCGGAATTGGAAGAGGAGAACGGCCCCAAGATCAGCCCGGAGGAAATGATACGGCCCGGCTGTTTCTCCGCTGCAACGAGAGATCCGGACAGCGCGTCGAGCGCGGCGCTCGGGTTGGAGCGCAGCGCGGTGAGCACTGCTTCCCTATCGCTGTGCTCGTCCTTCCACGATGACAGGTAGTCCCACAGCACTGGCATGAGGCGCGGATCTTCTGGCGCCACGTCTACCTCGCCGGCAAGGAACGCGGAGAGTTGGGCGAACGCCGGGTCTGGGTCGGCATAAGAGCCTTCTTGTTCCAACCGGATTGCTGCGTCGGTAGGCGCATAAGGGGCGCGCAGGATATTGAACGGATCGTTGGTGTGCACGTCCACAATGAGGTCGCCAGCCCCCACCAGCTCGGCCGGTAGTTCAGTGGTGCGATCCAGGGTCAGCGATTGCGCGGGAACCCACGGTGCGGATGCCAGCCAGATCCAGGCTGCGAGCCCATCGCCGTCGACAAGCAGCTGCGTGCCGTCGAGGGTGAGCGTGGTGAACGTCGGCGTGGCGGTGATATCGGCGAGGTTAACAGAGGCGCGTTTCTTACTGCGCGGGTCGGTCCATTCCAGTTCGAGGCGGCCGCTCATCATGGTGGTGGCGGGCAGGAGGGCCTCGTAGGTGGTCTCGTCGGAAGAGGTCATCTTCACCGTACGCACCGGGGCGCCGTGCTGGTTACGCAGCGAGATCGTCGGCCGCCCCAGGCCCTTACCTGCGCGGATACGGATCGGCCGGGTGGGGTCAAGGTCGGCGGCACGGCACGCAATACGCGTCGTACGCCACACCGCTGGCTTACCGACGAGCGGAAGCTCAAACTGCAGTCGCGGCGGAGTAAACCGCAACGGAAGTTGATCCCCCACCTCCGTGGTGATGGCGAAGGTCGCCTCGGCAGCATCGGGCGCCACAGAAATCTCGGCAGGGGTGATCTCGAATGGCTTAAAGGTCGGCTTCACCAAGAGCACGGCCTCACTGAGGCCACCAGCAGCCGGAATACGCACAGAACGCACCAGACCGACGAAATCGGTAGAAGCGGCCATGCCCTCCACGATGGCGTACTCGTGGCGGAACGACTCGTTGCGTGGGCCGCGCAGTCGCACCAGGTACTCTCCCACCCACGGATCGTCGTAGGCCTCGGGGTCGAAAATGTCAAAGCTACCGCCCTCAGCCGGCACCTCCAGGGGCTCTTCCTGAGCCACTTCCTCACCCGCAGCACCGGCGCCACCGAACGAGGAAATAGACAGATACCAGGTCTCATCCGCACCAGAGAGCGTAGGCGGAAAATCAGCGATCAAACTGGCGCTATGCACCTGCAGACCCGAAGCCGTGCGCACATTGTCTACCGGTTCGGACGGATCCCGGAAGGTCACCCGCTGGCGCGGATTAATCGCACGTACCGGCCGCACCGGAGAGATCTGCTGATTCGGGCGCACCAACTGGATGGAATCCGCCGCGGAGGTATCCAGCACCCGGCAGATCCAGGAGTCCCAGCCCTCAATGGCAAAAGTCTCTACCTCTGGAAGCGCCTTGGACGTCACCACGTCTACCAGCTCGGCATCCGCAGGCGCCACGACAGACAGGGCTGCGTAGTGAAGCGTCTTTTTCCCGGAGATATCGTGGCCCTTGGGGCTGAACACCAACATGGGGTCCTCAGAGTCCACCACTGGGACCGTCCAGGTGATGTTGTTGGTGGAGTCCACCACGGTCAGCTCACGCAGTGGCCTATCGAGGGTGATATCCAAGGCCTCGGTGAAGGGCGAGGTGTCGCCCCACGGGCGTCCGGTCCGGAAAATCCGGGTCGTGCCCTCCATAGACACCCGCCACACGATCTCCGTTCCTTCACCCACGTGCTGCTCTGGCAGGCGTAGGCACACTTTCCTGCGGGCAGCATCGAGGATCACGCGGGGCCGCAACTCACGAGTGGCCACACCGACCGCCATACGACGGTTCTCGGTACCGGCGGGACGTTCCTTCAGCTCCTCCACCACTGAGTCATTCACCAGGGGCGCGAGCTCCAAATGGGAACGGTCTCGGTCGAGCCACGATTTCGGGTGTTCGAGGGAAAACGCGCGTACCGCAGCGATGTCCTGGAAGAGCTTGTCGTGGAACTGGCTCAGCGGAATATCGAGCTCAGCGGGGTCAAAGTCCCCATCCATGGCTTCGAGCACATCAGGGATCTTGGCGCTGGTCACACCGGTGTGCAATTCCAGTGCGAGGACAGGATCCTCGGAGCCAACGAATAGGCCAGTCTTGTCCAGCAGCTCGAACACTTTCGCTGCGGGGACGTCGGCAAGCGCTGCGTCCAACTCGAGGCCGGCACAGTATTCGACAAAGAACTGTCCGCGTTCCACCATTCGGGAGGCACGCTTAATCAGTGTGGTGGTGGTGAGGGCGGGCATGACGTCGATAAGCGCGGCAAAATCGGCGCCAGCGGACAGCTGACGGCGCACGAAGGTGCCGAAGAACCGCTCGATGCGCTGCAGCTCGTCGCGGGACAGCCCAGAGTCTGGGAAGAAGGAAATATCGGCGAGGGTTTGGGCGAGCTCCAGTTCCGTCTGGGATGCCCACCCCAGTAGAGAATCCTGCAAATCTGCAATCGGTTGGCCGCCGCTCAATGTTCTTCCTTTCGTTGGTAACCCTTAATTTTTAGCAGGACTCATCCGCTGGCTGATGACCCGGGTGACGCCGTCTCCTCGCATGGTAACCCCGTACAGCACATTTGCCACGTCCATGGTGGGTTTTTGGTGGGTAATCACGATGAGCTGTGATGTTTCCCGCAGTTTTTCAAACAGTGCGATGAGGCGACGCAGGTTGGTGTCGTCCAGCGCTGCTTCCACCTCGTCCATGACGTAGAACGGGCTCGGGCGCGCCTTGAAAATGGCAACGAGCATCGCTAGCGCCGTAAGCGACTTCTCACCGCCCGACAGTAAGGTCAGGCGCTTGACCTTCTTGCCTGGCGGGCGCGCCTCCACTTCAATACCCGTGGTCAGCATGTCCTCCGGCTCCGTGAGCACCAACCGGCCCTGACCACCGGGAAAGAGGGTGGCGAACACAGCCGGGAATTCGCGCTCCACGTCATGCCACGCGTCAGTGAACAGCTGCAGGATTTGGGCGTCGACGTCCTCGATCACGCCATTCAGATCGGCGCGCGCCTTCTCCACATCGGCGAGCTGACCAGCCAGATACTCGTAGCGTTCCTCCAGCGCCTTGAATTCCTCCAGCGCCAGCGGGTTGACCTTACCCAACGAGGCCAGCGCTTTTTCAGCCTTTTTCAGGCGCGCTAACTCCGCGCCCTTGTCAAAGTCATCATCCGGGGCATAGTCGCTGAGCAGCACCGCAACGGGGACTCCCAGTTGGCTTTCCGCTTGGGTCTGCGCTTCCTCAATGCGCACCTGGGCCTGGGACCGCGCGATATCCGAGGCGTGCTTGGAATCGCTGAGCTTGTTCAGCTGCTGCTGGAGTTCCCGCACCTCGTCCTTTGCTTTGCCCAGCTCGGCACTCACTGTGGACTTGGTCGAGGCTGTGCGGGCGCGCTCTTGTTCTGCATTGGTGAGCGCATCCGCCACGCGATCTTGGATGAGCAGCGCGTTGCGCTCCACTGCCTTGGCAAGTTCCCTAGCAGCTCGGCGGGAGGCCATAGCCTGTTCGTGGCGGGCCTTGGCTTGGCGTTCATGGGTTGCTTGGCGGCGGAGCTGGTCGGCCCGGCCGCGGGACTGTCCAGCGCGTTCCTCGGCGGTGCGTAGCGACAGGCGGGCTTCCATGTCCATGGCTTTGACCTGGGCAAGGGCGGCTTGGGCTGCGTCGCGCTCTTCGGTGGAGGGTTCTTCTTCCTCCTGGTCCTCGACGCGGGCGAGGCGGTCGAGGGTCTCGTCGAGTTGTTGTTGTGCTTCAATGGCGCGCAGCTCGGCTTGTTGGACGCGGGCTGCCATGCGTTCGTGTTCGTTTGTGCTGGCCAGGGCTTGTTTAGCGAGGCGTTCGGCATCGCGGGCGAGGGATTCGAGGTGGGTATCGTGTTCGCGGAGGGCAGACTTGGCGCCGGCGGCGTCGATGCGAGCTTCTTCCGCAGCCTGGATGGCGCCTTGGAGGGTGCCGGCGATGTCGGCGAGGTCGGCTTGGGCGCGGGCGAGTTCGTCGGCAGCTTCAGCGATGTGGGCGGCGGTTTCCACGGCCAGGGTGCCAGAGCCCACTGCGACCCAGCCTTCGCCACGCAGGGTGCCGTCCGGAGTGACAGCGCGCAGCCGGGGGTCGTGTTCGATGACGGCGGGGGCGGTGGCGGCGTCGGTGAGGACGACGTCGGCAAGCAGCCGGGTCAGTGGCCGTGCATAACGCTTATCGACGTCCACGTGATCCAACAACCACGAGGCGCCTTTCGGCAGTTGCGCGTCCATGCGCCACTCGGTGGCGGTGGATGCTTCGATGAGTACTGTGCGGGAGATGTGTTCCGCGTCGATACGTTCCAGAGCTTGGGCCACATTGTCGCCACTAAGAGCTTCGGCGGTGGCGCCCAGTGCCGCGGACAGCGCTTTTTCCATGCCCTTGTGCGGGGTAATGAAATCAGTAATGGGGTGCCAATCATCCAGTTGAACGGCGTGTTTTGGGGAGGTCTGTTTGAGCGTGTCGATGCGGGATTCCCACCGGGAAACTGCGCGTTCCAAGTCCCGCTGCTGAGTACGCAGTTGTTCGAGGCGGGATTCAGCGGCGCCAGCCTCGGCAGCAGCACGGGTGTGCTTGTCCTCCAGGGGAGCACGCTCTGCGGTGAGCCGTTCGATGTCCTCGAGCAGAGTGGCGTGCTCGCTGGTTGCTGTGTGTGCGCGCTCAAGCGTGAGTTCGAGTTCCTCTTCCAGACGCTCGGCTTCGGCTTTGCTTGCTGTCACCTGCGCTCGGTGGGATTCTTCTGCGGCAAGCAGCCTGACGACCCCTTCCCGGCGGTCTGCGATAGCCCGGACTCGCGCCAGGTGTTCCTGGTCTGCTTGTTTCAGTGCGTCTTCGTGTTCCTCGACTTGCTCGCGGATGGATTCGAGGCGTTCGCGGGCGATCTCAACGGCCTGGTCGAGTTCGGCTTGCTGTTGTTCGGCCTGGTCGGCACGTCGTTCCAGGTCATCGGCGTCTGGGCCGTTGTAAGGGATGTCAGGGCTGGCTGTGGCACGATCAGCGGCGATGCGGACCGTAGCGGACACGCGCTCAGCGAGCGCGGACAGCTGAAACCACAGCTGTTGTGCAGCGTCTGATTCTTTGGTGGCGCGCTCCAGCATCGCTTCAAGTTCCACGGTGGTGGCGGTGGCTTCTTCCAGGCGCTCGGTCAGGTCTTCGACCTGCTCGGCGAGGATCCTGGTCTGCTGGTCGACATTCGAGAGCTTTTCTTGTAGTTCGACCAAGTTAGCGCCGGCGATGCGCAGCCTTGCATCCCTCACTTCTGCCTGCACGGTGGCCGCCTTTTGGGCGGTTTCGGCCTGGCGAGCCAGCGGCTTGAGCTGCCTCTTCAACTCGCCGGTAAGGTCCGTCAGGCGATCCAGGTTCGCCTGCATGTTAACCAGCTTGCGCTGCGCTTTTTCTTTCCGACGCCGGTGCTTGAGCACGCCCGCGGCCTCTTCAATGAAAGCGCGTCGCTCTTCCGGCTTGGACTCCAAGATTTGAGCCAGTCGCCCCTGTCCCACGATCACGTGCATTTCCCTGCCGATACCAGAATCGGACAGCAGTTCCTGCACATCCATCAGGCGCGCCTTCGCACCGTTGATTTCGTATTCGCTGGCACCGTCGCGGAACATCCGACGCGTGACTGACACTTCCGTGAAGTCAATCGGCAGCGCCCCATCGGAGTTATCGATGGTCAGGGTCACTTCCGCGCGACCCAAGGGTTTCCGATCCCCTGCACCCGCGAAGATGACATCTTCCATCTTCCCGCCACGCAGGGTCTTCGCGGAGTGCTCCCCCATCACCCACGCCAGCGCATCCACCACGTTGGATTTACCCGAACCGTTCGGCCCCACCACCGCACAGATCCCAGGTTCAAATTTTAGGGTCGTTGACGAGGCAAAAGACTTGAATCCTTTGAGAGTCAGCGATTTAAGGTGCACCTTGCGATGATAACACCCGACATCAGCCAACCTGTGGCTAAGTTTTCGACTAGGAGGGGCACATGAGAATCGCAGTTTCCCACGCCAGGGAATTGAATCCTGGGAGTGGCTGCACGGAATTTGGTTTCGGGGTCGCCATTGCCCGCCTCCTAGAAGGGGTGTGCCGCCACACTGGGGTATGCCTGGTTGTTTGTGCATTGGCCCCGACATTACCCTCCCGAAGTTCGGGCTCATCGAAGCGTTTTTAGGGCAATCTCGGGGGCGTAATGTCGGGGCCATGGTTGGGACTGCGGACGTTTTCTTGGAAGGATTTACGCGGCGCTAAGCCCGGTGCCCACACCGGGAGAAAGCCTTACAGCTATGCCTATTGACCAACCTGTTACTTCTCGACGTAAGTCTTTAATTCCATCGCCACTGTTATCGGGACCTATCTTCACAATCACACCGCAAGGGCCACCACCATGGCGCAGAATTTAGCCCCGAGGGCAAACCCCACACGCTTCACCTGGCTACAAGCCGAAAACTAGCGCACCTCAAACCCTGAGAGGCCCCGGGGATCCGACCACTGCTCAACGACGGTGGTGACGGAACCGGGCGTCGTCCCGCTGCGTAGCCAGGCGAGCAGAGATTCGCAGGCTGCAGCAGGTCCTTCGGCGACGACGCACACCCGGCCATCGACGAGGTTGGTGGCGCTGCCGGTGAGGCCGAGTTCCAGCGCTTTGGCGCGGGTGTGCCAACGGAACCCCACGCCTTGGACGTGGCCATGGACGAACGCGGTGAGGCGGTTCATCGGCGGGTGATCGGGTCAGAGCCATCCCAGCATTCCATGCCTTCCCAGCCACGGATGCCCTTGACATCATCGCGGTGGAACACTGGGTTTTCGCCACGGGCGCGCTGCTCAGCGAAGTTCTTCAGCAGCGCCACCGCAATGCCACCCATCGGGATGATAGCCAGCAGGTTCACGGTAGCCATCAGACCGGAGAAGGTGTCGGCCAACGCCCACACCAGTGGCACGGAACCAAGCGCGCCGCCGAATACACATAGGGCTACCAAAGCTCGGTAAATTGCCAGAACAGCCTTGGACTGGGTGATGAACTCGATGTTGCTCTCGCCGTAGTAGTAGTTACCGATCACGGAGGAGAACGCCAGGAATACGATCACCACGGTCAGGAAGTGGATACCCCACGCGCCCACGTTGGAGGCCAGCGCGTTCTGCGTCATCTCCATGCCTTCGAGCCCTTCATCAATGTCGCCGCGGGCCAGCAGGATGATGAACGCGGTGATAGAGCACACCACGATGGTGTCAAAGTACACGCCCAAGGTCTGAATCAGGCCCTGCTTCACAGGGTGAGACACCGACGCGGTGGCGGCAGCGTTCGGGACGGAACCCATACCAGCCTCGTTAGAGAACAGACCACGCTGGACGCCCTTCATAATCACGGTGCCAAGGGTTGCACCCGCGAACTCACGAATACCGAACGCATGCTCCCAAATGGACACCACCATGCCAGGGATCTTGTCCGCATTCAGCGCGAGAACGATGATGCCGACCGCGATGTACATCGTCGCCATCGCCGGCACCACCACCTGCGTGACGTTCGCGATACGCTGCACACCACCGAAAATAATGGCAGCAGTTAACAGCGCCAACACCCCACCGACGATCAACTTGATCTTCCTCGGATCAGCGTCAAAGGACGTCACCATCGCAGAAGAAATAGAATTCGACTGCACCGCATTAAACACGAAACCGTAGGTGACGGTGATCATAAAGACGAACAAGGTGGCCAGCCACTTCAGGTTCCACACCTTGGTGATGTAGTACGCAGGGCCGCCGCGGTACGACGACTTGTCCCGCACCTTGAACGCCTGCGCCAACGTGGATTCCACGAACGATGTTGCGCCGCCGATCACAGCGAGCATCCACATCCAGAACACGGCGCCTGGACCACCGGCAGCGATGGCGACGGCAACACCGGCCACATTGCCGGTGCCGACGCGGGATGCCGCGGAGATCGTAAATGCCTTAAACGCGGAAATGCCCTTTTGACCATCCGAGATATCCGAGGGCTTTTCTGCGACCGCTTTGAACATGTCAGGGACATAGCGGATTTGAACCACAATCGTGGTGATGCAGAACCACAGGCCTGCGCCAACTAGGAGGACGATCATGAACTTCCAGTACTGTTCATTGAACGCCTCAACGTATGTAAGGAGGTTTTCCATAAAGGTAGAGTAACTGGAATTTAACGATACTTAATAACTCGAGCCCCGAAATTCTTCCCGCCTGTTACCTTATGCGACTCGGCAGGTAACACATGTCTCGTTGCACCGCTCAGCGTAACCGCTGGCACATCGGGCAAAAGTGTGATCCTCGGTTCGCGAACTGCTCCCGCACCATCAACGTCCCACAGCGCGGGCACGGCCTCCCCTGCTGCCCGTAAGCATTGAGCGAGCGGGAGAAATAGCCCGACTACTTGACTTTCTGACATTCACCTGCACCGAAGAGTGCCAGACCGTACCGGACTCCTCGATCACTCGTAGTGGGTGTACATCCTCAGGACGTGAACGACGCGCTCATCAGGAAAGACCTCATAGACCAGACGGTGCTGGATGTTAATGCGCCGCGAATAGCAACCGGACAGATCACCGACGAGCTTCTCGAACCTGGGCGGAGCAGCAAAGGGATCCTCAGCAATCAGTTCCAGCAGCGCCGACGCCTTGGGCTTCAGCCCTGCTGCTGCCAATTTCCTGGCATCCTTCTGGGTTTGGCGCGAGTAGACCACCCGCCACGGACCAGCTACCACGGCAACTCGTTCGACGCAGCCTCGAAGCCCTCCGCACGAGCCTCACGAATGGAGGCGGTCATCCCGGGGATCGACTCGAGGAACAGCGTCTCCTGGATCGCACGCCAGTCATCCTCCCCCACCAGCACGGCATTGCCCCGTTGGCCGGTGATGGTTAGCGGCTCGGACTCGTCGTTGACCTGATCGATCAGACGGTACAGGTTCGCACGCGCGGTGGTTGCGGGAATCGAAGTCATACATCAAGCGTACGCGATGACGTACGCCGCCTCAATACATGCGCACAGTCAGTCTCCGGATCAGTCGGAAGGCCACCGATGTGGCAGCAACTCGCGCAACCGCACGACCTCCGTCTCGTTGACAAACACCTCAGCGTCCAGGTTCTTCGGTGAGAGTTGCGAGATGAACTCACGGCAGCGTCCACACGGCGCAAGGACTGGCCCTCGTCGGCTCACTGCCACCATGCGCACCACGACATTGTGCCCAGCCTGAGCATCGCGTCGGCAGCGGCATGCTCGGCGCAGAACCCCACTGAGGACGACATGTCCACGCACACACCCAAGAAGACATCACCGGACTCTGTCTCTAACGCAGCGCCGACCGTTCCGCATGACGCCGACGGAGACAGCTCCCGAGGATTGACTACAGAACGCTCCCGAGCAAGGAGATCACCGAAAGACACCATGCCCGAATCCTCCCATAACGGACTTCAAGCGATCAACGGAGTTTCTGGCACCTCGGGCAGAACGTCGAGCTCCGGTTGGTGAACTGGATCCGTCGCATCGGCGCACCACATCGCTTGCAGGGTAGACCTTCACGGCCGTAGGCATCGAGCGAGCGATCGAAGTAGCCTGACTACTCGACATTCCGACATTGGCGTGCGCCAATGCCGGACATTGCCGAACGCTGGGCCGCGGATCGCGCAGGAAAGTGTCAGATCCGTCTCCTAGGCTGTCATGCTTGGGGGAAACCGGACACAAGACGAAACCCCGGCGATATGGCGAACCAGTGATCGTTCCGGGGTCTTCAGGATCCAAAATACGCGATGAGGAATCTGCCATGCCCTTGTGATCCAGTCGGACTGAACGGAGTGGATGAATCCGTTGCTTACTGATAATGCCATTCTGCGACCAAATCAAGGAAGTTCGCTGGGGCGGCGCCGACCACTAGCTGAGCCACTCCAACGCTGCCCGCTTCGTTCACCTAGCCATGGCGGTATGGCGTGGTCTTCCCCACGCAGGTCAAGCCAAGCGATTCCAGAATCGGGCGACTATCTTCAGTCGCGTCAACCTGAAGTAGCTCGATCCCGCGCCTCAATGCCTCGTTCGCACGGGCCCGGATCAAGCCGAACTTGAGTGTCGAATGCGGTGAGAAGCTGTGCAATATGCACGATAAGTTCCTTAGTCAGTCATAAAAAACAGAATTAATGACTTGGGTAAGCGATCCAAAGCCCGTCTAAGGACAAAACAGCAGCTAGATCGAAAAGGGCACGGCAGCACCCAAGAGCAGCCGCACCGTGTAGGCGGCATGCATGGCGTTCACCCCTAGGAAATAAGAAACTACGCAGTTCGCAGTCAGTTCACCCTTCCATCGGCAGTTCAGTAGAGCTTACAAACAGCAAAAATCCGATTGACTAGCTATAACCCCTCAGCGCAATCGCTGGCACTTCGGGCAAAAGTGCGATCCTCGGTTCGCGAACTGCTCCCGCACCATCAGCGTCCCGCAGCGCGGGCACGGCTTCCCCTGCTGCCCGTACGCATTGAGCGAGCGGGAGAAATAGCCCGACTGCCCGTTGACATTGATATACAAGGAATCAAAGGAGGTGCCGCCCTGCGCCAGGGCCCGCTGCATCACATCGATACCGGCGACGAGCAATCGCGTGACCTCTTCATCGGACAACGAGGACGCTAATACTTCACCGTGTATCTGGGCTTGCCACAGCATTTCATCGGCGTAGATATTGCCGATGCCTGAAACGACCGTCTGATCCAGCAACACCCGCTTGATCCCCGACCGCTTAGCACGAATCCGCGCGACAGTCTTGGACATGGAAAATGCCGGTTCCAGCAGGTCAGGTGCCACATGGGTCACCAATTCCGGCACCCCATCCACTAACTCGCCGATGTGCCAGTATCCGAAGGTGCGCTGGTCAACGAACCACAGCTCATTACCGGAATCCAATATTGCTCGTGCCCGCAAGTGCGGATGCGGGTTGGCGCCAGCAGATTTGATGAGTATCTGCCCGCTCATCCCTAGGTGAACAAGCAAGGCGCCGGAGTCAAGCACCAGCCAGAGGTATTTGCCACGCCTATCGACGCCCGTGACCCGCGCACCACTGAGCCGGGCTGAGAGTTCGACGCCACCGCCGATCTGGCGGCGCGCCGTCCGGGGATGCAGCACTTCGACCGTCGTCAAGCGTGTGCCAACGACGTGGTCCAACAGACCCCGCCGCACCACCTCTACTTCTGGCAGCTCCGGCATTAGCGGATCGCGAGGAACGCCTGGTGAGCAGCTTGTTGTTCGGCGAGCTTTTTGTTCGTGCCCGTGCCGGTACCCTTGCGCTCGCCGTTGATGAGCACGTGGGAAGTGAAGATCTGCTCGTGTTCCGGGCCGGTCGCTTCGGACTCGTACACTGGCGCCGGCAGGCGTTTCTCGGCGACCTTTTCCTGCAGCGTGGTCTTCCAGTCCTGGTGCAGGCCGACGGCGGACGCGGTATCGATCTTGTGCTTGAACAGGCGTAGCACCACGTCACGGGCAGGTTCGAAGCCATGTTGGATGTACAGCGCGCCGAGCAGGGCTTCGGTCGTGTCCGCCAGGATTGAATCCTTTTCGCGGCCGTCGGTGGAATCCTCCCCCTTGCCCAGCAGGATGTGCTGGCCGAGGCCGATTTCTCGGGCGATGTCCGCGAGGCCGTACCGGCTCACGATCGAGGCGCGCATCTTAGAGATGTCCGATTCCGGCCGATCCGGGTACTGGTGGTACAGCTGCGTCGCCACGGACAAGCCGAGGACGGCGTCGCCGAGGAATTCGAGACGCTCATTGTTCGGCAGCATGCCATTTTCGTTCGCGAACGAACGGTGGGTGAGGGCTAGGCGCAGGTGTTCGTCGGCAAGCTCAATGCCCAATTTCTCCAGCAGTGGCGCGTGGTCCACGGCGTTGAACGCGGCGTCGAGGGCTTCTTGCCCGGTTAGACGCCCCTTTTTGCGGCTCACTTAAACTTCTCCAGTCCAGCCCAGCGAGGGTCTGGGCGGTCGTCTTCTTCACCCGAAATTCCATCCGGGGCGGGGACATCCTCGGCCCCGCACTGGAGGTCAAAATACTCGCACACCGGGTTGAATGGCAACTCTAGGCCGGCGGCGTCGATGATGCTTTGCAGCAGGTCAATCTGGTCGCCTTCCACCATTGGCACATCGTCTTCGTCAGACTCATCACTTTGGATGAAGTCGGCGGACACCGCGAACACTTCGTTGATGTGGAATTCCTGCGTGGGCGCGAGGGGATTCAGGCAGCGGACGCACTGTCCGGTCAGCGGAGCCTTGACGACGGCATCCACCATGATCCCCTCCCCCAGCGGTGTGAGGGTGGCGTCGACCACCACGTCTTCCCCTTCGGCAATCGCGATCATTTCGGCGCCGATGCGCTGCGGGGATGGCCCGGTTTGGGTGCGGTGTTCCGGCATCGTGGCTCCGCGGACGAGCGTCGCCACGTTGAATTGAAACGGTGAGGTGGCCACTAGTGCTCCTCTCGGCGCGGTGCGGATCCGGTAGCTCCCGCACCGCGACGAATTGCGGTGCGGTCACGGGAGACGGCGCGCAGCGTGGCGCTAAGGGACTCTTCAAATTCTGCGAGTTTGCCGTCGACGTACATATCGCATTCCTGGCGGAGGCGGTTGGAGTCCGCATGCGCCGCATCGACGACGCGGTGGGCCTCCTCGTTCGCACGGCGCACGACCTCGGCCTCGGAGACCAGGCGGTGCTGCTCGGCGAGCCCTTCTTCGACCGCGCGATCGTAAGATTCCCGCGCCTGCTTGTCCAGGCGCTCAGCTTCCGCGGTGGCGCGATCGACCAGGGCGGTGGCGTCGCGACGGGCATCTTCCACGATCCGATCCGCGTCATCCTGAGCCTTGGACACCATCGCGTGAGCGCGGTTTTCGGCGTCGCCGAGCATGGTGTCGGAGTCGTGGCGGGCACGAGAGATGAGGTCAGTGGCCTCAGCGTCTGCGTCGCCCACAATTTCAGCGGCACGTTCTTCGGCACCGCGAATAATCTCGTCTTTTTGGTCAAGCACATCCTGCGCGTCATCAATTTCGACAGGGAGTGCGTTGCGGAGGTCGTCGAGAAGCGCCAGCATGTCATTGCGTGGCACCATGCAATTCGCCGTCATGGGCACGCCGTAGGCCTGCTCGACGGTCTGAACCATTTCATCCAAAGCTTCGAATACGCGGTACATGGTTCCCCAGCTTACTTGGGGTTTTGGCTAGCGGGTGGTTCTGCCGTGCGTGTTCGGGTGGAAAATGTGACCCACGCCAGGTCTTGACACACAATCACAGCAAAAAGTGACCCAGAACACTTGACATAACCACCCATCTGCTTTTAGATTGACCTTATTCCGTTACGCAAACGTTTGCATAGCCGCCGTCAAGGACCCGCCATGAACACCCCCGCGAACCTGAAAGATGTCGCCGAAGCTGCCGGCGTGTCCATCTCCACGGCCTCCCGCGCTTTGGCAGGAAAAACATCCATCTCTGAGAAAACCCGGTCGCGCGTGCAACAGGTGGCCCGAGAGCTCAACTACCAGCCCAACGTGCAAGCCCGGGGCCTACGCAGCGCCCGCACCAACATCATCGGGCTTACCATCCCGTCGCTCACCAACCCCTACTTCGCCACCATGGCCGCGACCATCCAGGAACGCGCCGCCGCCAACGGCCACACCACCCTCATCACCACCAGCAACGAGGACCCGGAACAGCTCAAGCAAGCGATTTATTCCATGTCACAAATGCGGGTGGACGGCATGATCGTCGTCCCAAGCGAAAATTCCAAGTCGCTGCTCATGAACATCCACCGCGCAGGCACCCCGGTCGTACTCATCGACCGCGAACTGCCCGGCACTCCACTTCCCAGCTACGCGTCGCAGGCCCTGCCCGGTATCACGGCGGCCGTCGCTGAACTGACAGCGCGGGGCCACACCAGGATCGGTTATCTTTCCGGGCCAGTGGAAACCTCCACGGGCGCGCAGCGCCTAGCCGCTTTCGAGCAGATCTGCGCACACACCGGGACCAGTAACGACTTCATTTTCCGTGGCGGCTACGACGTCAAAAAGGGCTGGGACGGCGCGCAAGCTCTCCTCCACCGTGGTATCACCGCGCTGATCGCCGGAGATTCCATGATGACCTTCGGAGCGCTGGACTACTGCTACCAACACGGCATCAACATTGGCACTGACCTAGCCTTCGTCGGATTCGACGATCTGGTCTATATGTCCTTGCAACCAGCGCCAATTTCGGTGATCGACCAAAACGTTGTCGCCATGTCAGAGCATGCCTACGACGGGCTCGTGCGCCTTATCGGAGGCGCCGATCCGCCTGACCAGGCTGTTGTTTTGGACACGACTTACATTTCCCGGGCGTCGACACGCTGCACGCCACCCACAACCACCAGGAGGTGAATTCTCCACATGCCACAACCAGCACCCATCATGCGACTTGAAAACATCTCAAAGTCCTTCGGGCCGGTGACCGTGATCAATGGCGTCAGCCTGGATGTGCGCCCTGGTCAAGTACAGGCTCTCCTCGGGGAGAACGGCGCTGGCAAGTCCACACTGATCAAGATGATGGCTAGCGTGTACCAGCCAGATTCCGGACGCATCATTGTGGATGACAAGGAAGTGCATCTGCCCACCACTAAGTCCGCGGAGGACCTCGGCATCGCCACGATTCACCAGGAGCTCAACCTGGTGCCCACGATGTCGGTGGCCGAAAACATCCTGCTCGGGCGCACGCCCTCACGCTTCGGATTGGTGAATTTCAAGCACCTCCGGGCTGAGGCAAAAGCAGCGCTGCGAATGATTGGCCTGGACGTTGACCTTGATACCCCGGTGGGTGACCTGGGCATCGCCCGCCAGCAGCTGGTGGAGATTGCCAAAGCGCTGTCCATGAACGCCCGCATCCTTATCCTCGATGAGCCCACCGCAGCTCTCACTGGCAAAGAGGTCGACCAGCTTTTCAGCGTGGTGGATCAGCTGCGGGACAAAGGCGTGGCGATGGTGTTCATCTCCCACCACCTGGATGAGCTCGCCCGCATCGCTGACACGATTTCCGTGCTGCGTGACGGCAACTTCGTCGCAGAGGTCCCCGCCGACACCCCGGAAAACGAGCTGGTCCGCCTCATGGTTGGCCGCGACATCGACGACCAGTACCCGCACGAACCTCAGGAGCCCGGCGCGCCACTGCTGCACGTCAGTGGTCTGTCGTCTGAAGGCAAGTTCAGCGATGTCAGCTTCACTGTTCACGCCGGTGAGGTGGTGGGGCTTGCCGGTTTGGTGGGCGCAGGACGCACCGAGGTGGTGCGAGCTATCGCAGGCGCGGACAAGGTGGACTCGGGCAGTGTGCTTATCGACGGCCATCCCCTCAAACTCGGTGACGTGGCGACGGCGATCAATGCTGGTATCGGTCACGTGCCAGAAGACCGCAAGGGCCAGGGCCTGGTCCTGGATGCCACCGTTGGGGAGAACTTGGGGCTCGCCACGCTGCGCTCCACTAGTCGCCTAGGGATTGCTGATCGGTCCGGGCAAACGAAGCGCGCCTCGACGGTGGCTGAGAAGTTACGTATCCGCATGGCCTCTATTCACCAGCCCATTCGGGATCTATCTGGCGGCAATCAGCAGAAAGCGGTGTTTGGCCGCTGGGTTCTGGCAGGTTCGAAAGTGTTGCTGCTTGATGAGCCGACCCGTGGCGTAGATGTGGGCGCGAAAGTGGAGATTTACAACATCATCAACAAGGTAACTGCTGCTGGTGGTGCCGTGTTGATGGTCTCTTCTGATCTGCCTGAGGTGCTCGGTATGTCCGATCGCATCCTCGTCATGTCCGGTGGGAAGATCGCCGGAGAATTACCGCCCACCGCGTCCCAAGATGACGTGATGACGTTGGCGGTTGCCAACCTCACCAGTGCTGTTCGCCCCGACGCTGATCCACAACAGGAGCTTTCCTCATGACCACCGCAACTACTCGTACACCAGCATCACGCCGGGCCATCAACTGGATGATGGACAACGGTGCTCTTGTTGGCCTCATCGCGCTGTGCATTGCCCTGTTCATTGCTACGCCACACTTCCTTACCGTAAATAACTTCGTCAACATCGGCATCCAAGCTGCGACGGTGGCGATCCTCGCCTTCGGCATGACGTTCGTCATCATTACCGCTGGCATCGACCTCTCGGTGGGGTCCGTGGCGGCCCTGGGCGCCACGGTGTCCGCCTCCTTCTTCACCGAGGTGGGGCTGCCTGGTTGGCTCACGCTGGTGATCGGACTGTTGATCGGTGTCCTCGCCGGTTCGATCTGTGGCTGCGCCACGGCCTTTGGCAAGATCCCGTCATTCATCGCCACCTTGGCAATGATGTCGATCGCGCGTGGCGCAACCTTGGTGATCTCCCAGGGCTCCCCTATGGCCACCGCTGATGAGGTGAACTTCCTGGGTTCCACCGTCGCTGGCGTACCTGTTCCGATCGTGATGATGGTCATCGCTGGCCTGGTGTGCTGGTTCATCCTGGAACGCACGGTGCTGGGTCGGTCCATGTACGCGATTGGCGGCAACTTGGAAGCAGCTCGGCTCTCCGGCCTGCCGGTGAAGAAGATCCAAATCACCGTGTTTGCCTTGTCCGGTTTGTTCGCCAGCTTGGCTGGTTTGGTGATGGCTGGCCGCCTGTCGTCGGCGCAGCCCCAGGCCGGCGCTGGCTATGAGCTGGATGCTATCGCAGCCGTCGTCATTGGTGGCGCGTCATTGGCCGGTGGCTCCGGCAAAGCTACGGGAACTCTCGTCGGCGCCATGCTCCTTGCGGTGATCCGCAATGGTCTGAACCTCCTCAATGTCTCCTCCTTCTGGCAGCAGATCGTCATCGGCCTGGTGATCGCTCTCGCGGTCGGGTTCGACGTCATCCGAAACAAAACTGCCAACTAACCTCCTAAAAGATAAGGACTCCCTCTCATGTCTCTCGCACGAAAAACCCTCGCCATCGCTTCCGTCCTGGCTTTGAGCTTGTCTGTCACTGCCTGCAACCGCGGTGAGGGTGGCGCTGAATCCGTCACCTTGGCGTTGTCCACCCAGTCCAACCCGTTCTTCGTGGAACTGCGTGATGGTGCGCAGCACAAAGCCGATGAACTGGGCGTCAAGCTCAGCATCCAGGACGCCTCCGATGACGCCTCCACCCAGGCCGATCAGCTGAAGAACGCTGAAACCTCCGGCGCTGGCGTGGTGATCGTGAATCCGACTGACTCCGATGCCGTAGGCCCTGCTGTCAAGTCCCTCAACAACGCGAAGATCCCGGTGATCGCTGTGGACCGCTCCTCTAATGAAGGCGAGATTGCGTCCTACATTGCCTCCGACAACATCGCCGGTGGCAAGCAGGCCGCCGAGGCACTGGCTAAGTCGATCGGTGAGGAAGGCGAGGTGCTTGTGCTGCAAGGTATCGCGGGTTCCTCCGCTTCCCGCGACCGCGGCAAGGGCTTTGAGCAGGGCATCGCCGCGTTCCCGAACATCAAGGTGGTGGCTAAGCAAACGGCCAACTTCGACCGCACCGAAGGTCTGAACGTGACCACGAACCTGCTCCAGGCTCATCCAAACGTGAAGGCAATCTTCGCAGAGAACGATGAGATGGCGCTCGGCGCAATCGAAGCCCTCGGCGCAAAAGCCGGGAAGGATGTGAAGGTCTTCGGCTTCGACGGCACGGCTGACGGCGTCGCCGCCGTGAAGAAGGGCACGCTCACCGGCACCATCGCTCAGCAGCCAGCGGAACTGGGTGCGAAGGCCGTGGAGCAGGCGAAAGCACTGCTGGACGGCAAGACCGCCGAGAAGGAAATCCCCGTTGAGGTTGTCACCGTCGACGCCACGAACGTTGCTGAGTTCAAGTAATGAATATCCTCTGCGTGGTTGGTTCTATTAACGCCGACCTGTTTGTTCACGTGGATCGCCACCCCACCCCTGGGGAGACCCTGTTGGGCAGTGGTGGCGAGGTCCTTCCCGGTGGCAAGGGTGCAAACCAAGCAGTCGCCGCTGCGTTACAGGGCGCCAACGTCGCCTTCGTGGGCGCGGTCGGTGATGATGCCTACGCCTCCCCTGCTCTGTCGCTGCTTCGCCAGGCCGGTGTTGACGATACCCACATCTCCACGGTGCCCGATGTGAGCACCGGGCTCGCGGTGATCACGGTGTCCGCGGATGGCGAGAACACCATCGTGGTGGTGCCCGGTGCGAACGCCACGGTCACAAAGTCTTACGTGTCCTCGATTGACCTTCCCGGCGACATGCTGCTGTTGCAAGGCGAAATCCCCGCGGATGGCTTTGCCGCTGCGGTGCAGGGGTTCGACGGTCGCGTGGTGGTGAACCTGGCCCCCGTGGTGGACGTTCCTCACGAGCAGCTGCTGCGCGCCGATCCGCTGGTGGTCAACGAGCACGAGGCGGGGCTGGTTCTCGAGCAGTTCGGGGTATCGGCGGGGACGGCGTCGGAAAGCGTGCAGGCCCTGCTTGACGTGGGGTTTACCTCGGTTGTTCTCACGTTAGGGGCGAAGGGTGCGCTCGTTGGCACGGTAAATGGCCTGCGCGAGATTCCTACTCCGATTATTGAGGCAGTCGACACCACTGGCGCAGGCGATGCGTTCACGGGTGCGCTGGCCGCGCGGTTGTTGGCTGGCGATGACCTCGAGGAGGCGGCGACGCACGCGGCACGCGTCGGGGCGTATGCTGCTTGCCGACGTGGCGCTCAGCCCTCATATCCTTCCGTGCACGATGAACTACCCTGAGGAAGGTGATAAGTCATGCGTAAAGCAGGAATTCTCAATGCCGAACTAGCCGCTGCGATCAACCGACTTGGGCACACAGACACCTTTGCTATCGCGGATTGTGGCCTGCCCATCCCTGATGAGGTTGAGGTCATCGACCTCGCGTTGGTTTTCGGTGTCCCCTCGTTCGACTCTGTGGTTCGAGCGGTGCTGGAGGAGGTGGTGATCCAGGAAGCCACCATCGCGGACACAACCCCAGACTCGGTCCGCGAGTTCATCACAGGTCCAGCTATCCAGGAAGTGTCACATGAGGAGCTCAAAGCGCGGATCGCAGACGTAAAGTTTGTCATTCGCACCGGAGAAACCACTCCGTTTGCCAATGTCATCTTCACTTCAGGCGTAGCTTTCTAACACTAAACCCGCTCTCCTGTTATAAGGAAAGCGGGTTTATTCGTACTAGTGGTTAGATAACACCCTGTGCGAGCATGGCGTCAGCGACCTTCTTGAAACCAGCGATGTTAGCGCCGATAACGTAGTCACCCTCGTGGCCGTACTCGGCAGCGGTCTTCGCACAGTTCTTGAAGATGCCAGACATGATCTCATGCAGACGCTGATCGGTGTACTCAAAGCTCCAGGAGTCACGGGATGCGTTCTGCTGCATTTCCAGTGCGGAGGTAGCCACGCCACCGGCGTTAGCAGCCTTACCTGGGCCAAAGTGGATACCGCGCTTGCGGTATACCTCGATGGCCGCTGCAGTGGAAGGCATGTTCGCGCCTTCGGCCACGAACTCACAACCGTTATCGGCCAGCATGGTTGCGTCCTTGCCACCGAGCTCGTTCTGAGTAGCACATGGCAGGGCAACGTCACATGGCAGGGACCAGATGGAGCCCTCGGTGTGCAGCTTAGCGTCAGGGACCTCGTTGACGTAGGCGGAGACGCGCTCGCGTCGAACTTCCTTGATCTCCTTGAGCTTGGCAACATCGACGCCGTTCGGGGTCTCTACCCAGCCGGAGGAGTCGGAGAAGGCGATGACAGTAGCGCCGAGCTCCTGCGCCTTTTGGATGGCGTAGATAGCCACGTTGCCGGAACCGGAGACGATGACCTTGGAGCCTTCGAGGGAGGCGCCGTGTGCTGCCATCATTTCCTTGGTGAAGTACACCAGGCCGTAGCCGGTGGCTTCGGTACGGACCAGGGATCCACCCCAGGTCAGGCCCTTGCCGGTAAGGACGCCGGACTCGTGTTGGTTAGCAAGACGACGGTACTGGCCGAAGAGGTAGCCGATTTCACGGCCGCCGACGCCAATGTCGCCGGCTGGGACGTCGCGGTACTCGCCCACGTGGCGGTACAGCTCCGTCATGAAGGACTGGCAAAAACGCATGATCTCGGCGTCGGACTTGCCCTTAGGATCGAAGTCGGAACCGCCCTTACCGCCACCGATAGGAAGGCCGGTCAGGGAGTTCTTGAAGATCTGCTCAAAGCCGAGGAACTTCACGATGCCAAGGTTCACGGATGGGTGGAACCGCAAGCCACCCTTGTAGGGGCCAATTGCAGAGTTGAACTGAACTCGGAAGCCACGGTTGACCTGAACTTCACCCTTGTCATCAACCCATGGGACACGGAACATCAGCTGGCGCTCTGGCTCGCAGAGACGCTGAATGAGACCGTAGTCCGCGTAGTGAGGATCCTTTTCCAGCACAATCTTGAGGGAGTCGAGTACTTCGGCTACAGCCTGGTGAAACTCAGGCTCGCCCGCGTTGCGCAGCAAAAGCTTGTTGTAGTAGTCGGAGACCTGTGCCTCGATAGACGACATGCTGCATTCCTTTCAAAAGTTACATCTTAAGTACCTGTCCGCATTAACCCAATGCGTCTGCGACAGGTATGAAAACGATGTAGTTCGGATAAAACGACCACCTGCAAGTGAATTACTTCCCTATACAATGTGACGGTGGAAACTTTATCAGAATATGCTTAATCCATTCACCCCTCGAGGAGTCCCATCCACCAAAAACCATACATTTGAGACGGGAGTCACATTTTCAACTACCTGGCTTTTCTTAAAAAACGGCGCTGACCATCTCAAATAGTGAGTGGTTTTGCTCAACAAAACAGGACGGCCGGTGAATAAAACTAAGCCTGCAAATATACAATAAAGTGAGAAATATACAGCCATGAAGATTCTAATTGCCCCGGACTCCTTTAAGGGAACCGCCACCGCGCACCAGGTAGCCGAGCAACTCGCCACCGCCATTGCCCAAGAATTCCCGGACGCCAACATCACCACTGTTCCCCTTGCGGATGGTGGCGAAGGCACGGCTGCCTGCTTCGCCGGAACCCCCATCACGCTACCCACCACCGACGCCGCGGGACGCCTCACCGAAGCCACCTACGTCTACAACGAGGACTACCCCGAGGCCTTCATCGACATCGCCGCTGCCTCCGGGCTTCCCGCCGTCGCAGACCACCCCGTCCCCACCACCGGAGATACCTATGGCACCGGTGTGCTCATCGCCGACGCGGTATCCCGAGGCGCACGCCGCATCACGTTAGGACTCGGCGGCAGCGCAACCGTTGATGGCGGAACAGGCATCCTCGTGGCCCTTGGCGCCAGCCCCATGAATAAATACGGCCACCCCCTCCGCCAAGGCGGCGCCGCCCTCCTGGACTTCGACCACTTCGATACCGCCCAGCTCAACATTCCAGCAGCCTCAGTGGAATGGGTCCTGCTCGCGGACGTGGACTCCCCTGCTACCGGCCCCGATGGCGCAGCAGCGGTGTTCGGTCCGCAAAAGGGCGCCAGTGCAACGGACGTCGAGAAGCTCGATGCTGCATTGGCTACCCTGTGCGACCGCTGCGGCATCGACCCAGCACGCCCCGGGTTCGGCGCGGCCGGCGGCACCCCCATCGCCCTCACGTGGCTATCGACCATGCTGCACGGAACCGAAGCCGCCATCACGTTGCTGCCCGGCGCGCAGGTCGTCGCGGCGTCGATGGGGCTGGATGAGCAGCTTGCCGACGCCGACCTCGTCATCACCGGCGAAGGCTCTTTCGATTCTCAGTCGCTCTCCGGGAAAGTGACGGGTATGGTGCTCGATCGCGCTGCCGCGGCCGACACCCCGGCGATCGTTGTGGCAGGCAAGGTCAGTGGCGCCCCTGAGGGAGTACACACCATCGAGCTGATTGATGCGGGCATCACCACGCAGCTTGCCGACGCCGGCCGCCGCATCGCGGAGTACCTTAAGGCTGAATAACCACCGTCCACGGGTAGTCAGCAGCTACCTCGAATGCCTCCTCGTTTTCCAACGCCACGGGCTCCTGCGGTAGGTCCGCATGCGGGGTAAGCAGCCGAGCGAACGTCATCGCCGTCTGGTTAAGGTTGCTCGCTGCGTGAATGACGAACCGCTGCATGTGAAACTCCGAGGAGTCCCCGTCCACCTGCTCGCGGAGTTGACGTTCCACCTCGGGGTCAACCTGCACGACCCCTTCCGACGTGACGCTCACGTTCATGGCTGCGGCCAGCTGCTCAAACCGGGCCTGCAACCGCGGGACGTGGGAAGTGGGCACCAGGGCATCGAAAATTATTTCAGGCATAAACACAGCGTAGCTAATACGCTGGATAGGTATGAGCACACCGTTACATCACCGCCCAACTCCCCTGATCACTATGGCCGATGGGACCTTGAAGCAGGTCAATCCCCTTACCGGTACGGAAGTGTGGACCGTGCCGGGGCGCGGGAACCGGCCACTTTCCACTCCGGTGGCGGATCCCCGCGAGCTCGCGCCAGAAGATCACACCCGTGCGTGCGCGTTCTGCAGCGACAACCTGCTCAGCACCCCACCGGAAAAATCACGGATGGTGAGAGATGTCGACGTGTGGTTCAGTCGCCCCGGCGTTTTGCCGGCGCAGCTCCACCAGACCACCGCGGAGTTCCGTCGCGTCCCCAACCTGTTTGAGATCGTCTCCTACGACTACTGGCGGGAAAACTACGGTTTTGAGATGGACGCCGACGTCGCCGCCCACATGCAGGAATATCTCGCAGATGAGCAAGGCCGGGAGCACGTCCTCTCGATCGTCCGCACGAGGCTGAAGGCAGCCGGCACTCCCGCTGAAGTGCTGGACACGATGACGCAGGAAGAGCTCCTCGGGAAGGCGGGCGGATACTTCGGCGGTGGCCATGACTTGATTATTGGACGGCGCCACTTCGTTGACGGGGCCACGCATGACAACCAGTTGGCGTCGTCAGGCACGCTCAGCGTGGACGAACACCGGGCGCTGATTCGCTTTACCACCGAAGCTATCGCAGACCTCTACGCCCGCAACCGCTACGTGCCTTATGTGGCGGTGTTTCAAAACTGGCTGAAGCCGGCCGGCGCTTCCTTCGATCACCTGCATAAACAGCTGGTGGCGATCGATGAGCGGGGCGTCCACGCGGAAGAAGAAATCAGCCGACTGCGCGCCAACCCGAATATGTACAACGAGTGGGCTGTGGACTACGCCAACTACCACAACCTCATCATCGCCGAAAACGATCACGCAGTCGCGTTCGCTGGTTTCGGGCACCGCTACCCCACCGTGGAGATCTACTCCAAGTCCGCAATCCCGGAACCCTGGTTGCAGTCGGCGGATGAACAGGATGCGATGAGCGACCTCATGCACGCGATTCATGCTGCCACCGGCCCGGAAGTGCCGTGCAATGAGGAGTGGCATCACAAGCCTATTGACCTGGATATCCCCATGCCGTGGCGCGTAATGATCAAATGGCGCGTGTCCAACTTGGCCGGTTTCGAAGGCGGAACCAAGATTTATCTCAACACGCTGTCCCCGCAGAATATTAGGGATCGGATGGTGCAGGGACTCTACCGACTGCGGGACGAAGGACGCATCGCGCCCACCATCCGCATCGCCACCGAGGCCAACGTCGCACGAAATAGCTTGCGGTATAACCCCGTCCTCAATGTGACGCCCGCTACAGTAGTAACAAACTAACCGGAAAGGACGGATAACCCACGTGACAGACATCTCCACACTGCTCGCCACTGCCACCACCGACCTCGAATGGCAAGGCGAGTTCTACCGCGATCTCCATTCCCACCCGGAACTGTCCATGCAGGAGCAGCGCACCGCGGCGCAGATCAAAACCAAGCTCGCGGACTTCAACTGCGACGTTGTGGACAGCATCGGGGGCTATGGCATTATCGCAATCTTCCGCAACGGCGAGGGCCCTACGGCGGTGATGCGCGCCGACTTCGACGCCCTCCCCGTCGAGGAAGCCACCGGGGTTGAATTCGCTTCTGTCGCTGAAGGCATCACCCCGCAAGGTATCCGCACCAAGCTAATGCACGCCTGTGGCCACGACATGCACACCACTGCCCTGCTCGGCGCCTGCGCAATTCTCGACGACCACCGCGACCACTGGCGTGGCACCTTCGTAGCCTTGTTCCAACCTTCCGAAGAAAACGGAGCCGGGGCACTCGCGATGGTCAACGACGGACTTGCCCACCTCATGCCGCAACCAGACGTGGTGTTCGGCCAGCATATCGGCCCTGGCGCCGCCGGAACGGTGATGTCCATGTCCGGGCCGGCACTCGCCGCTGCCGACACTATTCGGATTCGGATTTTCGGGCGCTCCTCACACGGGTCCATGCCACACCTTTCCATTGACCCGACGTTCGTCGCGGCAATGGTCGTCGTCAGGCTGCAGGGCATCGTGGGTCGTGAGGTTCCTCCGTCCGAATTCGCGGTGGTGACCGTCGGAACGCTGTCCTCCGGAAACTCCAACAACACCATCCCCGCCACCGCAGACCTGGTGCTAAACTGCCGCACCTACAGCGACGAAGTCAAACACCACCTGTACCAGGCCATCGAGCGAGTGGTACGAGCTGAATGTGCTGCCTCCGGGTGCCTACAAGACCCAATCTTCGAATACACCGATCATGCCCCGCTAACGGATAACTCCCCCGAGGTGTTCGCCAAGGTCCGCCCCCAGTTCGACGCCGTATTCGGAGCAGACTCCCTCGACGGCTCCCCCTGGACCGCTTCCGAGGATTTCTCCCAGGTGCCACGCGCCTTCGGGGCGCCCTACCTGTACTGGATGGTCGGCGCTACCCCACGCCCACAGTGGGAGGCAGCTGTAGCGGCAAACCGGGTAGTAGAAGACATCCCAAGCAACCACATGAGCACCTTCCTGCCGGACTTCACGCCAACGGTGACCGCGGCAACCCGGGCGGCGTGCACCGCGGTGCTTAGTTACCTAGCACGCTAGGCAGGTCCACGTCCTGTAGCGCGTGGAAGACCTGGGACACATGCTGCTCGTTCAGCTCGACCAGGCCTTCCACGTCGCCAGCTTTCAGCGCTGCGACGAACTGAGCGTGGTGCTCGTTTTCTTTCTCTAGCAGGCGGGGATTGTGCGCGAGCGCCACCGCCACATAGGGGGACGACGCCACGATAAGTGTCTGAGTCAGCCGCGCTGTCCAGGATTCATCAATCCCCATGACCACTCGGTGAAACTCCAGGTCAAGGTCAGAGAACTGAACAGGATCGTTTAGCTCCTGCATTTTCGCGTACAGCTCCGCCGCGTGGGCAGCCCTCGAAGGCGAGCTCTCAGCCACGCGACGGAACTGCATCGGATCAAGGGCCTTACGCAGGGACACAATCTCCGCTGCCCGATCAATGCTAAACGGGTTGACCGTGGTGCCCTTATGGGCCTCCGAACGCGCCAACCCGTCCTGTTCCAACCGGCGGATAGCTTCCCGAATCGGGGTGATAGACACATCGAGGCGAGCTGCCCACTCCGACTGAACAATGTGGGCACCGCCGGGAAGCTGCCCCGTGGTGATTGCGCTACGCAGCTCGTTGTATGCGTATTGCGCCTGAGTGAGGGGCATAAGAGGCCTGCTGACCTGCAACGGGCTCATATGCCCCACCTACCTTGAATGTCGATTTAGTAGAACTTGATCAACCCAAGTTCTGCTGGGCTCGGAAGCAACTGGTGCTGTGGAACTACACGCACAGTGTAACCGAGATTACCCGGTTCGTGAATGGGCAGCTCTGCCCAGTAGCGGCCCTCGCCGTTATCGACCATCGGTGTGATCACAGGATCAACGATGTTGCCATCCCGATCCGTCCGGCCGGTCACCGCCTGGACCTCTACGTCACTGTCGGTGAGCATGCCCAGGTCCACATCCACGGAGATGTGGGCCGGTTCACCGGAGGTGACGGCACGCTCTGAGTTCGTGGCGTTCGCGATCTTGAGGTCCTCCAGGCGGATGTTTGGCCAGGCCTGGTACACACGCTCCTTCCAGTTCACGAACTGCTGGGCGGCGTCGTTATCGCGAAGCACCAGGCGAGCACCGTGGTTAGCGGGACGGTAGTACTGCTCCGTGTAATCACGGACCATGCGGGTGCAGCTCACCTTCGGCGACAGTTCCGTCATGGAGCGACGGATCATGCTCAGCCACTCGCGTGGCAGGCCGTCCTCGTCACGGTCGTAGAACATCGGCACGATCTCGTGTTCAAGCAGGTCGTACAGTGCTTCTGCTTCCAGCTGGTCGCGGAACATCTGGTCGTCGGTTTCAACGGTAGGGATGGTCCAACCGTAGCCTTCTTGAGGCATCTCGTCCCACCAGCCGTCAGAGATGGACAGGGTCAGGCAGCCGTTCATCACGGCCTTCATACCGGAAGTACCGGAGGCTTCCTGCGGACGCACTGGGTTGTTCAACCAGATGTCCGAGCCGGAGACCAGGTAGCCAGCGAGTCCGATGTCGTAGTCCGGTAGGAACAGGAAGCGATCGCGCAGGCCAGCTTCATCCGCGAAGCGCACGATTTCCTGCATGAACTTCTTGCCACCCATGTCGTGTGGGTGCGCCTTACCGGCGATGACGAACTGCACTGGGCGCTCTTCGTTGAGGAGGATGGAGCGCAGTCGCTCTGGGTTCTTCAGCATCAGAGTCAGACGCTTGTAGGTAGACACGCGGCGCGCGAAACCGACGGTGAGAACGTTCGGATCCAGCACGCGGTTGGTCCAGTTCAGCTGGGCTTCGTATTGGCCACGTTTCAGACCGGACTGCTTCATTGCCTTACGGGCAACACCCACGAGGTCTGCGCGCAGCTTGTTACGGGTCTGCCACAGTTCCTCGTCAGAGACGGCGTCGGCGTTGGTCCATTCATCAGCAACGGCCAGATCCTGCCCATCAGACAGACGCTCGATGATGGAACGCATCTCCGGCTTGGTCCAGGTTGGCAGGTGCACGCCGTTGGTCACAGAACCGATCGGGACTTCGGCAGGCTCGTAGCCTGGGTACAGGGAGGCGAACATGTGACGGGACACGTCGCCGTGCAGCTTCGCGACGCCGTTGGCATGCTGCGCAAGTCGCAAGCCCATGTGTGCCATGTTGAAGCGGTGTGGGTCTGCTTCTGCGCCTAGGTCCAGGCAGCGATCCAGTGGCACACCTGGCACCACGCGCTTGTCCTCTGGCAGGCCTTCGCCCAGGTAGCGGCGCACCAGGTTCATGTCGAAGCGATCAATGCCAGCTGGAACTGGGGTGTGGGTGGTGAAGATGCTTGCTGCGCGAACCTGAGCCAGTGCAGCGTCAAAGGACAGGCCCTCCTGCATGCGTTCGCGGATCCGCTCCAGGCCGAGGAAGCCAGCGTGGCCCTCGTTGAGGTGTGCCACGCGTGGGCGGGCGAGGCCACGGGAGTCACAGAATGCGTTGACGGCGCGGACACCACCGACGCCCAGGACCATTTCCTGGCGCACGCGGTGCTCGCTGTCACCGCCGTAGAGGCGGTCGGTAACGTCCTGCATCTCTGGCGGGTTGTCTGGGATGTTCGTGTCCAGCAGCAGCAGCGGGATACGGCCCACGGCTGCGACCCAGAGGGCGATCACGATGTCGCGGCCCTCAGGGAATGCCACTGTCACCTTGAGCTGGTTCCCCTTTTCATCGAGCACAGGCTCGACAGGTAGCAGGTGAGGGTCGTGGTATTCGTAGTGCTCTTCCTGCCATCCGTCGCCGGAGAGCGACTGGGTGAAGTAGCCGTAGGAGTACAGCAGGCCGACGCCGATCAGTGGCACGCCAAGGTCAGAGGCAGACTTCATGTGATCGCCGGACAACACACCCAAGCCACCGGAGTAGATCGGAAGCGAAGGGTGGATACCGAATTCCATGGAGAAGTAGGCAGCGATCGGATCGGCTGGTCCGAGGTCGCTCTCCCCTACTGTCGCCTGATCAGCAACCTGGTGCTGTGCGTGGGTGTTTTGGTACCAGAAGGAAGACTGCAAGTAGTTGTTGAGATCTTCTTCTTCTGACTGGATCTTCGCGACGTACTGCGGATCGGCAGCCAATTCACGCAGCCGATCAGCCGATGCTTCCATCAGCATGCGGCGTGGGTTTTCGTCGAAGTCGCTCCACTTTTCGGGATCGATCTCACGGAAGAGATCACGGGTTTCGCGGCGCCACGACCACCGCAGATTCATTGCGAGGCGCCACAGTGGTGCAAGAGCCGCTGGGACACTTTGGACAACGGATACAGAGTTGGAAGGTTTCACCCTTCCAACTCTGCCATAAAGCGCCCATTTCGCGACTTGAACGGGTGAATATTAATACTTGATCTCGGTTACATCTTCCCCCAGCATGTGAACATGGATCATGTTTGTGTTTCCTGGCTCTCCTGGAGGGGTACCCGCCACCACGACCATGACGTCGCCCTCGTTGTATTCCTCCATGTTGAGAAGGGCCTTGTCCACCTCGAACATCATCTGGTCCGTGCTAGATACCTTCGGGCAGAGGAAGGTCTGCGCACCCCAAGTCAGCGCCAGCTGGGACCGCACCTCAGGCCGTGGGGTGAACACCAGCAGTGGCAGCCGACTGTGCAGGCGGGCTAGTCGCTTAGCGGTGTCACCGGAGGTGGTGAAAGCCACCAGTGCCTTCGCGTTGAGGCGCTCGGCAATGTCACGCGCAGAGTAGGACAGCACGCCACGCTTGGTGCGTGGGATGTGCGTCAGAGGTGGCGTCATGCCGTTGGCTTCCGCAGCGGAGACGATACGGGACATGGTGCGCACCACGTGCTGCGGGTCGCGCCCCACCGATGTCTCACCGGAGAGCATGACGGCGTCTGCGCCGTCGAGCACGGCATTAGCGACGTCCGAAGCCTCCGCACGAGTAGGTCGGGAGTTCTCAATCATGGAGTCCAGCATCTGAGTAGCAACGATCACTGGCTTGGCGTTCTCGCGCGCGATCTGGATAGCACGCTTCTGCACTCCCGGAACGTCCTCGAGTGGCACTTCCACGCCGAGGTCACCACGAGCCACCATGATGGCATCGAATGCGAGCACGATGGATTCCAATGCTTCCACGGCCTCTGGCTTTTCCAGCTTGGCGATGACCGGAACGCGTCGGCCTTCCTCATCCATCACCTTGTGGACTAGCTCGATGTCCGCAGGGGAACGCACGAAGGATAGCGCGATGAAGTCCACGCCGAGGCGCAGGGCGAAGCGAAGGTCCTTAACATCCTTTTCTGACAGCGCAGGCACGGAAATGTTCATGCCCGGCAGGGACACGCCCTTGTTGTTAGACACCGGGCCGCCTTCGACCACTTCGCAGACCACGTCATTGCCTTCCACAGCAACGCACACGAGGCCGACCTTGCCGTCGTCTACCAGGAGGCGGTCGCCTGGCTTAGCATCTTTGGCCAGCTCTTTGTAGGTGGTGGAGACGCGATCGTGGGTGCCCTCGACATCATCGACGGTGATGCGAATGGTCTCTCCGGTCTCCCAGACGGTGGCGCCGGTGGTGAAGCGCCCGAGGCGAATCTTTGGGCCCTGTAGGTCAGCCAACACGCCGATGGCGTGGCCGGTTTCGTCCGTGGCCTCACGGACCCATCGATAGTTTTGTTCATGATCAGCATGATCGCCGTGCGAGAAATTCATTCGCGCAACGTCCATTCCAGCCTGCGCCAACCCGAGGATGCCTTCCTTGGAAGCGACTGCTGGACCGAGCGTACATACAATCTTTGTTCGTCTAGTCACGCACCCCACCCTAGTCCTTGTGAGGCCTAGCTGCTACAGAATCTGCGCTTCGCGTGACGGATTGTCCTTCGTGCGATTCTTACTGAGCCACATCACACATGCCACGGAGATGATGAACAGCACAGTGGAGGTGATGGTGTTAACTCGCAGGCCGTAGATCAACGTCGCGTGATCGGTGCGCATCAGTTCGATCCAGAACCTCCCCAACGTGTATCCGGCGACATAGAGCCAAAACACCCTACCGCGATCGAGGTTGAATTTTTTGTCAGCCCACAGCAGGAGCACGCACACCAGCACATTCCAGATCATTTCGTACAAAAACGTGGGATGCACAATGGCGATAACTTCACCCGTCGAATGCCCCGTCAGCGGTGCTAGCTCCCCATTTTCATTGACTCGGTAGAAGATCTTGAGCCCCCACGGCACCGTGGTTTCTGCGCCGTAGAGTTCCTGGTTGAAGTAGTTTCCAAGGCGCCCGATTGCTTGCGCCAAAATGATTCCGGGGGCTGCGGCGTCGGCAAGCGGGGCGATGGGCAGGCCCTTTACCTTCATCATCACCCAGACCATGAGCACACCAAGCGCTACCGCACCCCAAATCCCCAGGCCACCGTTGGTGATTTTCAGGGCGTCAATCGGGTTGCAGGACTCGCAGAAGTACTGGTCGTTGTCAGTAATGACGTGGTAGAGCCGTCCACCTACAATACCCGCGGGGACCGCTACCAACGCAGCATCCATCACCACATCAGCGTTACCGCCTCGCGCCACGTACCGACGCTTGGTGAGCCACACAGCAACGAGGATGCCCGCGACGATGCACAGCGCGTAGGCACGAATGGGGATTCCGGCGAGATACCACACGCCCTGAGGCGGTGATGGAATGTAAGCGAGGTTCATCACGCATACAAGTGTGCCCTACAACGAAAAACTTCGCTGCCACTACCCCACGTTGTTACCGGGCCGTCGGGGTTGCCGGGTGCTGCCCCACCGCCACCATGGTGCGCACCAACGTCATTGGTTCCGGCGCGGTGACGAGGGATTCACCGATGACGACGGCGTCCGCGCCCGCGCTGGCATAACGACGCAAATCCTTCGCATCGCGCACCCCAGACAGCGCAATCCGGATGGTGTCTCGAGGCAGTCCCGGCGCAATCTCCCCAAAGGCGCTCGGGTTCATCGTCATCGAATGCAGGTTTCGGGCGTTCACACCCACTACCTTGGCGCCGGCTTGGATCGCGCGGGATGCGTCCTCAGGGGTGTGGACTTCGGCGAGCGCCGTCATTCCCAGTGATTCGATTCGATCCAGCAGGGATTCCAACCGGGCCTGGTCGAGCGCGGACACGATGAGCGGCACCATGTCCGCCCCGTAGTAGCGGGCCTCATGGATCTGGTACGGGTCAACGATGAAGTCTTTGCTCATCACCGGTACCGACACGGCAGTTTTCACGGCGGCGAGGTCCTCCAAGGAACCCATGAAACGGCGTCGTTCCGTTTGGCAGCCAATCATGCGAGCGCCACCGGCTTCAAACTGCTGCGCGAGCTCCGCGGGGTGGTCGATGCGAGCGATCTGGCCTTGGCACGGGGACGCGCGCTTAATCTCAGCGATCACGCCACAGCCGGGCTGCTGCAACGCTTCGAGTGCGTTGCGTGGCGGGGTGACCTCTCGCGACATCGCTTTGATGTCTTGGAATGGCACCTTGGCTTCTCGGGAGGCCACATCCTCCACGACGCCTTGAATGATCTGCTCAAGAACGGACGTCACTGGTCGACCTCCGTCTGCAAAACCGCGACAACTTTGGTGCACGGTTCTTAAGGCTAGTCGCTCACACTAAGGAGAGAAAAATCACGTGTCTTTATCAGTGGGATCCACATCTGCATCGAGGGCATCCCACATCAGCCGTGGCGAGTCCGGATCGGCGGCTAGGTCGTCGGCAAGTTTCGCCTCTCGCGCCTGACGGGTTTCATAGGCGTTACGCCGCGCCTTATCGACGCCCGGGCACATCACAAGCAAAATTCCAGCGAGCAAACCCACTGCGCAGCCGGCGAGGGCGAGCAACGGTCCAGTGTTCATCACCTGGATGTTTTCCACCGTGGCCCATTGCGTGACCGTGACAGGATCTGATTGCCGTTGCGATGCAGCGCCACTGGTGAGCAGGTCTTTCACTCGCATGGGGTCTGCGCCGTAGAGGACAAGGTCGAGCGGTTTCCAGCTGGCAGCAGCCGCTGCTAGCGCGGCGATCCCGGCGACGATTCGGCGTGCGAGGCGCCGTAGTACCAAAATCGCGACGACAGCGGCGAGTAGCACCAGCGCGATAGCCGTCATTTCCGTAGACCACACCGCTCCCACTAAATCGTGCTGGGCGGCGCCGGATTTGTCGTCGAAAATGTCCACCCGCAGCCAGGTGAGGCGGGAACCGATCCAGATCACTACCGCCGAGAGTGCGAGCAGCGCTGTAGCTAATGCGCGCATGGCAGCTCCCTATCGTCGAAGCAGGTGCGAGTTCCAGTGTGGCAGGCCGCCCCTGTCTGGCGTACCACCATGAGCAGCGTGTCCCCATCGCAGTCGGCGGCGATGCTCACTACTTCCTGGACGTGGCCGGAAGTCATGCCCTTGATCCAGTACTCGTTCCGGGATCGGGAAAAGTAGGTGCCCTTCCGGGTAGCCAGCGAGTGCGCCAAGGCGTGATCATCCATCCACGCCATCATCAGCACTTCCTTGGTTCCCTCGGCCTGCACGATCACGGGGATTAGGCCGGCGTCGTTGAATTTAAGCTTCACTGCTAGCTTCGGATCCAGGTCGAACCTTGCGGGATCGCTCATCGTCGCACCTCAAGCCCTGCCTCAACGAGAGCATCCTTAACCTCAGACACCGCGACGGTCCCGAAGTGGAACACCGAGGCAGCTAGCACCGCATCGGCGCCTGCTTCCACTGCTGGTGGGAAGTGCTCTGCCCGGCCGGCGCCGCCGGAGGCGATCACCGGAATGTCCACGGCTTCCCGAACCTTCGTGATCAGTTCAATGTCAAAACCATCTTGGGTGCCGTCGCCGTCCATGGAGTTGAGCAGAATTTCCCCGGCTCCGAGTTCGGCTCCCCGGCGCGCCCATTCGATGGCATCGAGGCCAGCGGACTTAGTCCCGCCGTGAGTGGTGACCTCAAAACCGCTTGGCTGATCAGCTGCGCGTCGCGCATCGACGCTGAGCACGATGCACTGCGCGCCGAACCGCTGCGACAACTCAGAAATGAGATCCGGGCGGTTAATCGCGGAGGTGTTGATGCTGACCTTGTCCGCGCCAGCGCGCAGCAACTCGTCCACATCGTCTTCGCTGCGCACGCCACCACCGACGGTGAGCGGAATAAACACCTGGTCAGCGGTCCTGCGTACCACATCCAGCATGGTGCCACGGCCCTGCTTCGAGGCGCTCACGTCCAAGAAGGTCAGTTCGTCAATCCCCTCTTGGCCATAACGAGCTGCCAGTTCTACCGGATCACCGGCATCACGCAGGTTGTCGAAATTAACTCCCTTGACCACTCGGCCGGCATCCACATCCAAACAGGCGATAACGCGCACTGCCACGGACATCAGTCACTCCCTCGTCAGCTAATCCATAATCTGGTTGATGGTACCCAAAATCTCTTGATGGGTGGCCGGGGTGCCAGCCACTACCCCACTGGAACCAATGAACCACTGGCCACCTTCTAGGTCTGTGACCTCACCCCCTGCGGCACGAACCAGAAGCACTCCCGCAGCGTTGTCCCAGGGAAACGGGCTAAATGTCACGGTGGCAGCGAAAATCCCCAGTGCGGTGAAGGCCAGGTCGATCCCCACCGATCCGGTTACCCGCAGTCGGGTGTAGTCATCTGCGAGGATCCCCAGCAGTTCGTGACGCAACTTGCTGTGGAAGCCGTGTTGTTTGCTCGCGATCAATGACCCAAAGCCAATCTGAGCAACGTCCTTGTCTGGCTCCGTGATCGGCGGCTGAGGCTGACCATTGAGCAGCAATGGAGATCCCGCGTACGCGGTGAGACGCTTGCCGACGGTCGGCATGGAGCACAGCGCCACGATCGGCTCCCCTTCATACAACAGGCTCACCAGGATCGCGCACATCGGGTTGCCGGCCGCGTAGTTGGATGTCCCGTCGATCGGGTCCACCACCCACACGGCAGGGTCATCTAAACTGCCGCCACCCTCTTCGCCGTACACCGGGATCCCGGTGAGCGCCGTGAGTTGCTGGCGGAGCATGAACTCGATCTTCAGGTCCGCGGTGGTGGCGAAATCGTGGGCTCCTTTGGAAACCCGTTCCGCCGTACCGAGCCCCGCCAGGAATACCTGTTCGCAGTCGTCGACCACTGCCTCGGCTATCGCCAGCAGCATGCGCGCGTCCATTGGCCCAGCCCCTACTTAGCTGCCACCGCCGCCAAGGCTTCGGGCAAGGTGAATCGGCCTTCGTACAGGGCTTTGCCAATAATGGCCGAATCGATTCCCTCATCCACGTACTGCGCAAGGGAGATGACGTCGTCAAGCACGCTAATTCCACCGGAGGCCACGACGGGCGCGTCGGTGGCGGCGGCCACGTCGCGCAGCAGCTCAATGTTCGGGCCGGTCAGGGTGCCGTCTTTCGATACGTCCGTCACCACGAACCGGGAGCAGCCCTGCGCGGTGAGGCGTTCGAGGACCTCCCACATGTCCCCGCCATCGGAGACCCAACCGTTGCCCTTGGCACGCCACTCGCCATCTACTTCGCGTACGTCCAGGCCGATCGCCACCCGGTCGCCGTACTTCTTAATGACCTCAGCACACCACT
Source organism: Corynebacterium sp. NPDC104732 (assembly GCF_055583565.1). Classification (NCBI taxonomy): domain Bacteria; kingdom Bacillati; phylum Actinomycetota; class Actinomycetes; order Mycobacteriales; family Corynebacteriaceae; genus Corynebacterium; species Corynebacterium sp. NPDC104732. The sequence goes on along the minus strand of NZ_JBVJNS010000011.1, from coordinate 43,955 downwards.
CCGGCTTCTCCAACGCCGCCGTACCAATATTGACGCGGCGCGCACCCGTTCCCAGCGCACGCTCGAGCGACGCATCATCCCGGATACCACCCGTGAGCTCGACGTTGATATCAAGACGACCGACTACTTCCGCCATCATTTCATGGTTGGAACCGCGTCCAAAGGCCGCATCTAAATCCACAAAGTGCAGCCACTCGGCGCCCTGTTCTTGCCACATCAATGCGGACTCAAGCGGAGTTCCGTAGACCGTTTCGCTACCGGCTTCACCTTGGTGCAGGCGAACCGCCTGGCCATTAACAACGTCTACTGCTGGGAGAAGTGTAAAAGTCATGCGTTAAATTCTATCCCGTTTGCTTACAGGCTTTGCACCCAGTTGCGGAGCAACTTCAGCCCCACGTCACCGGATTTTTCTGGATGGAACTGGGTGGCCCACAGCGCGCCGTTGTCCACCGCTGCCACGAACCGGTCATTCTCGTGCGTTGACCAGGCAACTTTCGGGGCGGTGGTGAGCCCATCGCCGGTCAGTTCCCAGGAGCGCACTCCGTAGGAGTGGACGAAGTAGAACCGGTCCTCAGGGGTAATCCCGGCGAACATCTCGGAATCTTCCGGTGCCTCCACTGTGTTCCATCCCATGTGCGGCAACACCTTAGCCTGCAGCTTTTCGACGCTCCCAGGCCACTCACCACAGCCCTGCGAGGTCACCCCGTGCTCAATGCCCGTGTCAAACAGGATCTGCATGCCCACGCAGATCCCCATGACCGGTCGGCCACCCGCCAGACGCTCGCCGATGAGGCGTGGCCCGTGCACTGCCCGTAAGCCCCGCATGCACGCATCAAAGGCGCCGACACCGGGGACCAGCAGCCCATCGGCTTCCAACACCGTCGTGGGATCAGAGGTGACGGTCACCCGGGCCCCAACATGTTCCAGTGCACGTTGTGCAGAGCGAATGTTTCCGGAGCCGTAATCGAGCAGGGCAATGTTCTTCATGCGGAACATTGTAGCCAGTAGGGTTACTTCGTCTTCTTCGCCTTACCCCTGGAGGTGTGCCTGCCAGGAAGTGGCAGACGCTTCACACTCGGCACGCGACGCAGGCGGGTCTTGATATTGTCGTAGTCCGTCACGCGGTGCTTACCCAGGTAGGTATCCAGTACTGTTGCCAGCAGGCCAAAGGCCATAATTCCGGCGGCCGCTGCGAAGGCTCCCGAGTAGGCGAACGACGCCGCAACGAAACCAAGCGCGAACGAACCGACACCGGTGCCGGAGTCGAAGGAAATGTTCCACAGCGCGGAGGCCTCGGATACCCGGCTGCGTGGCAGGCGGGTAAACATGGTGAGCAACGCTTCGTTCTGGGCGGCACCGAACCCGCCGCCGTACAGCACCGCCGCCAAAAACAGCAGCCACACGGACCAGTGGTTGGCCACCGTCATTGCCATGATAGCCAGGCCCAACGCGCCAATCAGCAGCGCCGGGGCCATCGTGGCACCAGCGTCGCCGCGTCGGTCAGCCACGACGCCTGCCAGGTATCGGAACACCATCTGGGCTCCGCCCACGATGGAGAGCACCACGCCCGCGAACAACGCACCGTTCACCGCGTCAGCTTCCCGTACCGCGGCTGGCAAGAAGGTGGACACCGTACCGAAGCCCATGGCAGCGACAAAAATACCGATCGCAGGGACGGTCACCAGCTTCCACGTCGCCACGCTCCGGCGCGCAGGTTCAGCAGTGGTGGTATCCGCAGCGGCTTCCGCCTCGTCCGGCACATCGGGCGCAATGTTCGGAATAAGCAAGCAGCACACCGCGGCGACCAGCGCCACGGCGGCTCCCAGCACGTACACCAGTTCAAAGCTAATGTTTTCCGCCAGGTACAGGCCCATGGGCAAAAACAGCAGCTCCGAGGTGCCCACCGCCAAGCCAAGAGTTCCGGAGGCTTTCCCCAGGAAGCGCAATGGGACAAGTTCCGCGATCAGCGCCGATTCGGCCACGGTCAGCGCACCGAACCCGACGCCCCGGATAGCGGAGATCAGCAGCACCGGCAGCATCTGCATTCCCAGCAGGTATCCCACAGCGGGAACGCCCAACAGGAACGCGGACACGCTCATCACGGGAATGTAGCCGAAGCGCCGACAGAGTCGCGGCGTGACCACCTGGGTCAGGACGGTCGCCGCCATGAACACACCGGTGGTGGCACCAGCGAAGGCATCTGAACCGCCGGACTGAATGACAGCCAGTGGTACGACGGGGAGCAATAGCGACCAGCTACCGAAGGCCGCCCCCACCGCGATGATGGTGGCTAAGAACCCGGGGCTACGCCACATGCTGGGAAGCTGTTCCAGTTCCTCTCGGGTGAGCCGACGGTTCGAAGCCTTCAGTACCACTTAGGTCATTTCTCCAATCAGCCACAATAATGCGGCGGCCAGGGCGATCGCAGCGCAGATCGCCAATCCGAATGTCGCTGTCCGATTCTCGGCCTTATAAGCAGACCACGCCCCGCCAACGAGGAGGCCAGCGATGATGAATAACACGTACACCAGCGCGTAGCGCGGTTCGGAAGCACTCTTAGCTACTGTAACAAGTTCTGTCATCTGCTACAGCGCACCCTTGGTGGAAGGGATCCCGGTCATTCGTGGGTCGTGTTCCACAGCCGCGCGCAGGGCACGAGCCACGGCCTTGTATTCCGCTTCCGTGATGTGGTGCGGGTCCCGCCCATAGTGGCAGCGAACGTGCAGCGTGATCCGGGAATTAAAGGCCAACGTTTCAAAGAAGTGCTCGTTGATCACTGTGGCATAGTGCCCACCGATGACCTGGTGCACCATGTGCTCCGGCTCGCCGGTGATCACGAAGTAAGGGCGACCGGAGATATCGACGATCGCCTCGCACAGGGTCTCGTCCATCGGGAGCATCGCGGAGCCGAAGCGTCGGATGCCTTTCTTGTCCCCGATGGCGTCCAGCAGCGCCTGTCCCAGCACGATGGCGGTGTCCTCCACGGTGTGGTGCGCGTCGATGTGAGTGTCCCCCTTGGCGTGAACCTTGAGATCAAAAGAACCGTGCACGCCGAAGGCGGTGAGCATGTGATCGAAGAAGGGCACCCCGGTGTCGATATCCACCTGGCCCGACCCATCTAGGTTGATCTCCACCTGGATGTCGGACTCGGAGGTGGTTCGGGAAGCGGTTCCGATGCGCATTAGATGATCTCCTTCGCGGCACTGAGCAGGGCGTCGTTTTCTGCTGGCAATCCGATGGTAGCCCGCAAGTGCCCGGCAACGCCGACGTCGCGGATCAGCACGCCACGGTCCAGGAATTGTTGCCAGGATTGCTGCTGATCCTCAAACGGCCCGAAGAACACGAAATTCGATTCGCTCGGCACCACCTGGTAGCCGGCGTCGGTAAGGCCTGCGACGACGCGGTCGCGTTCGGCAGCCAGCTTCGCGACGGTCGCGAGGGTGTCTTTCCGATGCCGCAGCGCAACAATCGCCGCTGCCTGAGACAGCGTGGACAGGTGGTACGGCAACCGCACCAGCATGACAGCTTCGATGAACGCCGGGTCCGCGACGAAGTAGCCCAGGCGCCCTCCGGCAAAGTCGAAGGCCTTGCTCATGGTGCGGGAAACGACGAGTTTGTTTGGGTACTTCACCAGCAATGTGGTGGCTGACGGCGACGGGGAGAATTCGCCGTAGGCCTCATCGATGATGACAATCCCCGGAGCTGCCTGCAGGATTTGTTCGATGTCCGCCAGGGACGTCACATCGCCGGTCGGATTGTTGGGGGTGGTCACGAACACGACGTCCGGCTGGTGCTGCTCGATCGCGGCGAGGGCCACGTCCATGTCAATCCGGAAGTCGGCGCCTCGGGGCACCGCGATGAACTCGGTGTAGGTGCCCTGCGCCAGGATTGGGTGCATGGAGTAGCTCGGGGTAAAGCCCATCGCGCTGCGGCCGGGGCCAGCGAAAGCTTGCAGGAGCTGCTGCAGGACCTCGTTAGACCCATTGGCAGCCCACAAATTGTCCTTGGTCACTGCGACGCCGGTCTGTTCCGTGACGTAGTCTGCCAGCGCGGCGCGCAAGTCCACTGCGTCGCGCTCTGGGTAGCGGTTGAGCTCAGCGGCGAGCTTGGCTACTTCGGCGACCAGGTCGTCGATGAGCGCCTGCGATGGCGAGTAGGGATTTTCGTTGGTGTTGAGCCTGACGTCGACGCTGAGTTGAGGCGCGCCGTAGGCAGACTTACCGCGCAGTTCTTCGCGCAGTGGAAGATCAGATAGAGCCATTAGTTGTTCTCCAGACGTGCCTTGATTGCTTCGCCGTGAGCGGGCAGGCGCTCGGCGTCGGCGAGGGTGATGACGGTATCGCCGATCCCGGCGAGTCCTTCCTTGGTGTATTCCACAAAGTGCATGGCTTTGAGGAAGGTATGGGTGGACAGCCCGGAAGCATACGCAGCGGAGCCGGAGGTGGGCAGCACGTGGTTGGAGCCGGCCGCATAGTCACCGAGAGGCACCGGGGCGTATTCCCCGACGAACACCGCGCCAGCGTTCCTGATCTTTCCAGCAACGTAGGCGTCGTCCTTGGTGTGGATTTCCAGGTGCTCGGCGCCGTAGGCGTTGGCAACGTGGATGGCGTGGTCCAGGTCGTCGACAAGCACGATGCCCGACTGCTGCCCCTTGAGCGCCTGGGCGACGCGGTCGGCGTTGAGGGTCACTCCGTAGCGCGCCTCGATTTCCTTATCCACCGCCTGTGCGAACTCCACCGACGGGGTGATCAGCACCGACGCTGCCATGACATCGTGCTCGGCCTGGGAGATCAGGTCATAGGCCACGTACACCGGGTTGGCTGTCTCATCCGCGACGACCGCGATTTCCGTAGGACCTGCCTCGGCGTCAATCCCGACGACGCCGCGCACCAGGCGCTTGGCTGCCGTAACGAAGATGTTGCCCGGCCCGGTGATCATGTCCACCGGTTCGAGGTCCGCATCACCGTACGCCAGCAACGCCACGGCTTGCGCCCCGCCGACGGCCCATACTTCCTCCACTCCAAGCAGCTCGCAGGCCGCCAGGATGGTGGGGTGCGGCCAGCCCCCGAACTCCTGCTGCGGCGGGGAGGCCACCACGAGGGTCTCCACACCGGCCTCCTGCGCCGGCACCACATTCATGATCACCGAGCTTGGGTACACCGCCTTGCCACCCGGAACGTACAGGCCCACGCGCTGCACCGGCAAGAATTCCTCCCGCACGACGGCGCCGTCCGCCAGAGTGACGGTGCTGCCACTCGGCTTCTGCGCTGCGTGCACGGTGCGTACCCGCTCGATGGCAGTTGTCAAGGCCTGTTTGATGGCGGGGTCGAGGTTGTCCGCAGCCTGCTTAACGACGTCCCGTGGCACCGTTACCGATTCTGGAGCGATACCGTCGAACTTGAGTCCGTATTCCAGTGCAGCTGCCGCACCGCGGTCCTTCACATCGGCGACGATGGGCTGTACCGTGGTGAGCACTGCATCCACATCCATCTGCCCGCGCGGAAGTGTCCGGCGCAATACGCTCATGCTGGCCTGTTGTCCGCGCACGTCAATGGTATTGAGCATCTTTGGTTCTAGCCTCCTTGGCAAATGGATGGAATCGGTGTTTATTCTAGGTGTTTGGACGGGTCATCCCTTAAACTCTTGATATTCTTGCCCATTTCAGGGCTAGCAGACACCACCAAGAAATAGTTTTCACTCTGATGAAAACTATACAAAGTGCGGGGAGAGGAGGAAACAAGTGGGCATCGCAGCGGAGGATCGCGGAAAGATCCTCATGTTTCCCACCATCGCCACCCTGGCCGAGGCCGCAACTGAGGTTGGACTGAATTTCATTGAAGGCGCGGACCGTCTGCTGTTGCCCTGGGATTTACACCGCCAGCTCTTCACGTTCACTGCGCACCCACGACCTGCGCTGGTGTCTTTCGCCCAGGTACGACGCGATATCAGCATGGGCCTGCTCCGCGATGTCTCAGAGTTCATCGACAACTGGAATAGCGAGCGTATCAATCCCACGGCGTCTTTTCGGGTGACTGACGAAGGTGACCTGTCGGTGGCCTTCAGCGCCTTCATGCCCGTCGGTGCGGGCCTCAGCTTCGAGCAACTCACCGACTTTATCTACCGTAGCTGCGATGTCACGGACATGGCCGTTAATGCGCTCGCGGACCACCTCGGTCCGGACGTCGTCTCTGGGCTCAATGACTTCGCACGCACCTATGAAGACGACAAAGCGCTGCGCGCTCCGCTGTTTCGCCCGCGCAACCTTGACGGCGATCCCGGCCGAGAAATGGACGAGCACACCGCGCTGAATCTGTTCCTCGATTCTTCCGAGCAGCCGGCAATGTTTGACGATGAGCTCTCCCGCATCACCATCGATCGCATCGCCGACACGTGGGCCACCCGGGGCATCACCAACATGGAAAAGCATGAGGATTTCATTGTCACCGGAATCAACAACATCCTCATGGCGGTCTTTATCGACAACGGCCCCTCCCTACTTATGCGAGGACACTGGGATTGCTTCGTCCCGGAAGCAGACCTACTCAAGGCCTTCCTCATCGCCAACGACTGGAATAACGCCCCCTCGCTCACCCGGGCCCTGTGGGTGACCGAGGAGCAGGCGCTCCAGCTCCGCGTCGAGGCAGCGCTGCCCATCACGCACGGTATGTCCAGCGAACAGTTAGACGAGGTCATCACCACCTACACCCAGGAAATCCTCAGGGCAATTGATTCCCTCAGTATGGACATCAGCGGCCACTCGCCTGTGCACTGGCCGGACCAGTAGGGCGTTATTCGAAGTCGAGCCCCAGGTCCAAGGCGCGAACCGAGTGCGTCAGCGAACCGACCGCCAGGAAATCCACTCCGCACTTGGCGTAGTCGGCCGCGTGTTCCAACCGCAGGCCACCAGAGGCTTCCAGCAACGTCGACGGCGATAGTGCATTACGACGCTGCACAGCAATCTGCACCTCCCACAGATCAAAGTTGTCCAGCAACACCTCATCAGGGGACTCTGTCAAAATTTCATCCAACTGCGCGAGATTATCTACTTCTACCTCGCACCACACGTCTGGGTAGTCCAGACGAACGCAACGCAGCGCTTCCACCACGGACCCGGCAGCCACCACGTGGTTGTCTTTGATCATCGCGCGATCCCCCAGCCCCATGCGGTGGTTTTCGCCACCGCCGGCCCGGACTGCGTATTTTTGTAGTTTCCGCATCATCGGCAACGTCTTGCGGGAGTCACGAATTTTCGCGCCAGTCCCGGCGACAGCGTCCACCCACTCCGCGGTGGCCGTGGCTACCCCACCGAGGTGCGTCAGCAGGTTGAGCATCGTGCGCTCAGCGGTGAGGAGAGTACGGGTCGGGCATTCAATCGTGGCCACTGCGGTACCTGGCTCCACGCGATCGCCGTCGGAAAGGTGCAGTTCCACGCGGTAATCTTCGGTGGTGCTGACTTCGGAGAGGACGGCGTCGATAAGCGCGAGCCCGGCGACGGTGCCGTGCGCGCGGCTGACAATTTTCGCGGTGGCGCGCTGCGTCTCGCCGACGGTGGCGCGGGTGGTGATGTCCGGTCCGTAAGCGAGGTCCTCGTCGAGTGCGACGCGGATGACGGCGCGGGCGTCGGCAAGGTCAAAAGCAAGGTCAGGGCCAAAATCAGACATTATTCGCCGTCACCTGGCTTTCCAATCGTGATCATGCGCGCGACGCTGGCGCGGGCCTTGTCGGCCGCATCGGCCGGGACGGTCACCTCGTCGGTGCCGTCGGCCAGGCACTTGAGCAGCGCTGCGGGGGTGATGCGCTTCATGTAACCGCATTCGGCGCGCTCGTTGACCGGCTGGAAGTTCACCTCTGGGGCTGCCTTGTGCAGCTGATGCAACATACCCAGCTCCGTGGCCACCAACACGGTGGAACCGCCGGACACCTCACGGGCGCTGGTGAGCATATCGCCAGTGGACAGCATGTGCACTCGTTCTTTTTCGATCGTGCCCTCGCCCGCCAGGTAGATCGCGGAGTTCGCACACCCGCACTCAGGGTGAATGAACAGCTCAGCGGCCGGATTCGACACCGCCGCCTCCTCCAACTGCCGGGAGCTAATCCCCGCGTGCACGTGGCATTCCCCCGCCCAGGTACGCACATTGTCCCGGCCGGTTTCCCGGATCACGTGGGCGCCCAAGAACTGATCCGGGCAGAACAGGATTTCGGTGTCCGGGTCGATGGATGCCACCACGTCGACCGCGTTGGACGAGGTGCAGCACACGTCAGTCAGCGCCTTTACCGCCGCGGTGGTGTTGACGTAAGAAACGACCACGGCGTCCGGGTGCTCATCTTTCCATTCCTGCAGCTGCTCCGCGGTGATGGAGTCCGCGAGCGAACACCCTGCTTCCTCGTCCGGGATAAGGACAGTTTTGTCCGGGGACAGGATCTTCGCGGTTTCCGCCATAAAGTGCACGCCACAGAACACGATCACGTCTGCGTTCGTTTCCGCTGCAATGCGCGACAGGGCCAGGGAATCGCCTGTGAAGTCGGCGATGTCTTGGATCTCCGGGAGCTGGTAGTTGTGGGCGAGGATTACCGCGCGGCGTTCCTGCTTGAGGCGGGCAACTTCCCGACGCCATTCATCCGAGGCCTCGATCCCGGCATACCCTTCCGGGGTGCTCACTACCGATGCGCGAAGTGGAGATTCGATCGGACCAAGTTGGCTTAGTGCAGACAAGGTGCATGCCCCTTATGTTGTTTTGAACTAAAATTAACTAGAAAGATTAGCACGCTTAGCGTCGTGTTCTTGGTGGGGGTAGCTGCTGAATACCGCAAGAAGCCACATCATCAAGACAAAGACGAAAGGCGCCACGAGCACGGCATTAGCGATCCCCACCGAGGGCAGATAGTCGATGTGCGCACCTACCTGTAACTCGTCCTCCGCGGGGGTACCTACTTTCAGCAAGGCGAGTTTTGTCCCGGCGAGATAGAAGGTGAGGGAGCCGAGGACCATCGTGACGGCACCCCACAGCATCATGCCGATACCGGCGTAGTCCTGGTGTCGCAGCCACGCGTAGCAGCCGAGAATGATCCCCAGGATGACGAAGCACACCACCATGACGCCGAAGGTATGAAACTCTATGTTCGCATTGAGTAGATCGGGATCGGTGACCTCTACTCCCCCGCTGTCAGTAATCACGCCAGAGACCGCCGGGCGCCAGGCACCCCAGGCAAGCCCACTAAGCCCAAAGGCGAGCAAGCTGATGAGCAGTACCTCGGCGTAAGCCCCCACAACACCAGGAATAAGCCGTGGTCGCAGTGTGTTGGGGTGATCGGCGCCAGGAGCGGTCATAGTCATGAACTACAGAGTTTAGCGTTCCAGGTATTTCGAATCGACAGCGCCATGGCGGGAGCAAATGGCGTCCCAGCCATCGGGGCGGATCTGCACGACGATCCGGCGCCCGCAGATTTGGCAGTAGCGTGGCGCTTCCAAGCCAGCGCGGGCGCTCGGTGACAGAGTGACTGTCAGCTCCCCGTCCTCTGGGATTTTCTCGCCAGTGTTGGGATGGTAGATCGGCGCTGCCCCGGTGAGCAGCGCTTCCAACAGCTCAGTGCTTTCGGGAGTTTTCATCTGCGGTTAGACGGTAGCGTTCAGAGCCTTGATCGGCAGGCGCAGCTTGCCCATCATGTCCAGGTCCTGCTCCTGCGGGCGCCCCAAGGTGGTGAGGTAGTTGCCAACGATGATGGCGTTGATGCCACCGAGCAGACCTTGCTCGACACCGAGGTCACCCAGGGTGAGCTCACGGCCACCGGCAAAGCGCAGGATGGTCTTAGGCAGCGCCAGGCGGAAGGCGCCGATCGCGCGGAGGGCGTCCTGGGCCGGCATGACTTCCCGGTCAGCGAATGGGGTGCCTGGGCGCGGATCAAGGAAGTTCATAGGCACTTCGGTAGGGTTCAGTTCTGCCAGGTCCTGCGCAAACTCGGCTCGCTGTTCCAGGGTTTCCCCCATGCCGAGGATGCCACCGGAGCACACTTCCATACCTGCTTTGGCCACCATGTCGAGGGTTTCGCGGCGTGATTCCCAGCTGTGGGTGGTGACCACGTTCGGGAAGAAGGACCGGGCGGTTTCCAGGTTGTGGTTGTAGCGGTGGACGCCGGCCTTGGCCAGGCGGTCGACCTGCTCCTGGGTCAGGATGCCGATGGAGGCTGCGACCTCAATATCCACTTCGGACTTGATCGCTGCGACGGCGTTTTCCAGCTGCTGCATCAGGTTCTCGTCCGGCCCCTTGACAGCCGCGACGATGCAGAACTCGGTGGCGCCGGTCTTGGCGGTCTGCTTGGCAGCGTCCACGAGGGCAGGGATGTCAAGCCATGCGGAGCGCACTGGAGAGTCGAACAGGCCGGACTGGGAGCAGAAGTGGCAATCTTCTGGGCAGCCACCGGTTTTTAGGGAGATGATGCCTTCCATCTCCACTTCTTCACCACACCACTTCAGGCGGACTTCGTGCGCCAGTTCCAGCAGTTCAGGGATGCGATCGTCGTCCAGCTGGAGTACCGCGAGGGTTTCTTCCTTGTTCAGGCCTTCGCCTCGCTCGAGAACCTTTTCGCGGGCAAGGTCAAGGATGTCATTCTGGACGGTGGTCATGGTAGGTCACGTTCCTTACAATCACGTTGGTCAGCACATCGTGCGGGCTTGTTGTGTATAGGCTCACACTACACCGCACCTTAAACGCCGTTCAAAAGAAAGGGGGTAACAACACTTTTTGTCGCGCGAGTTCTATTGTGGAGGTCGTGCAGTTAACCCGAGAGAGCATCATTAGCGCAGCCATTGACATCCTCGATTCCTACGGGCTGGCGGACATGACCATGCGCCGACTCGCAAAACACCTCGAGGTGGTGCCCGGCGCGCTCTACTGGCATATCCCTAATAAGCAGTCGCTGATCGAAGCCATCGCAGAGGAGATTCTTTCACCCGTATGGGAGGCTATCGCCGTCGGCAAGCACAGCGCCTCCGAGCTGTGCGAGGTGCTCCGCGCAGCCATGATTCGGCACCGCGACGGCGCTGAGGTGGTCGGTGCCGCCTTGCCCGTCGGTGACATCACTGAGCGCATCATTGCTGCGCTTATCGACGCCCTCACCACCGAAAACGCTTCCTCCGAGCGGGCACGGGTGGCGGCGGGCACGCTCCTGAACTTTACCGTCGGAGCCACGTTGCATGAGCAGTCGCGCCAGCAGATGGATGCCGCGCTGGACCGCCCAGGGGTGCCCGCTGCGCAGTCGGCGCGTGATTTTACTGACGGCCTGTCGCTCATCATGTCCGGAGTTTCGGTGCAACGTTAAGTAAGGTGTTGAGCATGACTCAACAAAATGGCAATGTCCGACAGATCTGGCCGGGAGACGCATACCCGCTTGGCTCTACCTACGACGGCGCCGGCACCAACTTCGCCCTCTTTTCCGATATCGCAGAGAAGGTCGAACTCTGCCTCATTGACCGTGAGCAGAACGAAGAACGCATCGAACTCGAAGAAGTCGACGCCCACATTTGGCACTGCTACCTGCCAGGCGTCCAGCCAGGCCAACGCTACGGCTACCGCGTGTATGGCCCGTACGACCCAGCAAACGGCCACCGCTGCGACCCAACAAAACTTCTGGTAGACCCGTACGCTAAGGCCTTCGACGGCAAGTTCGACGGCCACCCCTCGCTGTTTAGCTACGACATCACCAACCCTGATGATCCGAACGCCCGCAACACCGAAGACAGCCTGCACCACACCATGCGCTCTGTGGTGATTAACCCCTTCTTCGACTGGGCCAATGACCGCTCCCCCAAGACCCCGTACCACGAGACCGTGATCTACGAGGCACACGTCAAGGGCATGACCATGACGCACCCGGACGTCCCGGAGCAGCTGCGCGGCACCTACGCTGGTTTGGCGCACCCGGCCATCATCAACTACCTCAAGGACCTGGGGGTGACCGCCATCGAGCTCATGCCGGTGCACCAGTTCCTGCAGGACGATCGCCTGCGCGAGCTGGGGCTGCGCAACTACTGGGGGTACAACACCTTCGGGTTCTTCGCACCGCACCAGGACTACGCAGCGGCCACCAAGCCTGGCGGCGCCGTGTCCGAATTCAAGGGTATGGTGCGCGCCTTCCACGAAGCAGGCATCGAAGTGATCCTGGACGTGGTGTACAACCACACCGCCGAGGGCAACCACATGGGCCCCACCATCGCGTTCCGCGGCATCGATAACGCTGCCTACTACCGCCTGGTGGACTCCGACAAGCGCCACTACATGGACTACACCGGCACTGGTAACTCGCTGAACGTGCGCCACCCGCACTCCTTGCAGCTGATCATGGACTCCTTGCGCTACTGGGTCTCTGAGATGCACGTCGACGGTTTCCGCTTCGACCTCGCCTCTACCCTGGCTCGTGAACTCCACGACGTTGACCGCCTCTCGGCGTTCTTCGACCTCGTGCAGCAGGATCCGATCGTGTCCCAGGTCAAGCTGATCGCAGAGCCGTGGGACATTGGCGAGGGCGGCTACCAGGTGGGTAACTTCCCACCGCTGTGGACCGAGTGGAACGGTAAGTACCGTGACACCATGCGCGATTTCTGGCGCGGTGAACCTGCCACCCTGGGCGAGTTTGCTTCCCGACTGACCGGCTCGTCGGACCTCTACGCCAACAATGGTCGTCGACCAACCGCGTCCATTAACTTTGTTACCGCCCACGACGGCTTCACCCTCAATGACCTGGTCAGCTACAACGAGAAGCACAACATGGCCAACGGTGAGGACGGGCGCGACGGCGAATCCCACAACCGATCCTGGAACTGTGGCGTGGAGGGCCCCACCGACGATCCGGAGATCCAGCAGTTGCGCGCCCAGCAGCGCCGCAACTTCCTCACCACGTTGCTGCTCTCACAGGGCACCCCGATGATCGCCCACGGCGACGAAATGGGCCGCACCCAGCAGGGCAACAACAACGTCTACTGTCAGGATTCCGAGCTGTCGTGGATCAACTGGGACCAGGTGGAAGAAAATGCAGACCTGGTGGCGTTCACCAAACGTCTGCTGGAAATCCGCCGCGACCACCCAGTGTTCCGCCGTCGTCGCTTCCTCGCCGGTGGCCCGCTTGGCGATAACATGCCGGAGCGCGACATCGCATGGCTCACCCCTGAAGGGCGTCTGATGACGCAGGACGACTGGGGTTTTACCTCCGGCAAATCTATCATGGTGTACCTCAACGGAAACGCCATCGCGGAACCGGACGAGCGTGGCCAACGTGTCACCGACGATTCCTACTTGCTGTGCTTCAACGCCTACCACGAGGACATCGATTTCACCCTGCCGAATTCTGCCTTGGGCGGAAGCTGGAAACTGCAGATCGATACCACCGATAAGACCGGTATCCCGGCTGATGAAGAGATCTACCAAGCCTCAGGACACCTGGTGGTTCCCGGCCGCAGTGTCATGCTGCTGAAGCAAATGACCCCACCGGAGCCGGTGGAAGCAGAGGAGCCAGTTTCTCCGGAAGCTGACGCAGCCAAGTAGACTCACTGTAGTCCTCTTGGCCGGCTCAACTCGAAAGTGATGAAGCAGTGATCGCAGCGCACGGTGCCCACCTCAATGTCACCCCTACCAGTGTGGATGTGCACTATTCTCCGCTGCTCACTGCATTGCAGTTTCAGTCGCGCAGCATCTCGCTCGCCGAGGTCACTGGCACTGAAGTGGTGGCCCCCACCAGCGTGCTCGGGGGTCGGGTGACGTTGCTCGGGGTGGGAATCGACGTCACCTTCAGCCCTGGTCAGGCCTCGAACGCCCAGGAGTTCTGTGCAGCCGTGGAGGCGGCGTTATCCGGCGAGACGATCCCGTCCTCGGGTTCCGTCCCTGGGTTGAACTTCGTCGCCTTCGATGTCGAAACCGCGAATGCGGACTGGGGTTCCATCTGCCAGATCGGCGCGGTGCGCTTCCAGGACGGCCTCCCCACCGACTCGGTGTCTTGGTTCGTCTCCCCGCCACCAGGGCTCGAGCACTTCGATCCCGACAATGTTGCCATCCACGGCATAACGCAAACTGATGTGGAGTCCGCTCCGGCTTTCCCCCAACGGCTGACTGAGCTCACCGACTTTGTAGGCGAGCTGCCGATGGTGGCGCACAACGCCCAGTTCGATTTCACTGCGCTCTCCCGCGCGAGCATGGCCTGTGGCATCACCCCACCTCGATTTGTGTTCGGTTGTACTCTGCTGATGGCGCGAGCTGCGCAGTTAGGTTTTGACAACAACCGCCTGCCCACCGTTGCCAGTGGCCTGGGGGTTGAGCTGACCAAGCACCATGACGCAACCGCGGACGCTGCTGCGTGCGGTGGTATCGCGGTGGCGCTGGCCCGGCGCGATGGCTTCACTGGAAGTTTCGTGGACATGTGTTTTAGCCGTGGCTTCACCATGGGGCTGCTGGAACCACACCGGGTGTACCCGGTGCTGCGGGATCGTAGTGGCGCAGGTGTTGCCGTGCAGCGTACCAAGTTGGGGCTGGCTCCGGAGACCAAGGAGTCTCCAGTTTCGGATGCCACGCCTCGTCCCCGGGACACAGGTAGGTCGGCGCCGTGGGCCCGAGTGGCCACCCCGGAGGTGATTCCAGACCCGAATCCCGATGCCGATCCTGCTGGCCCGCTCTTCGGCCAGAATGTCACGTTGACCGGTGATTTTGCCCCGTTTGAGAAGGGTGATTTGTGGGATAGGATCGCCGAGCGTGGTGGCTCCGTAGGCAAGAATGTGACAAAGAAAACCACCATCGTGGTGTGCGGACCGTGGGCGACAGTCACATCCAAGCAAAAGCGTGCCGAGGAGCTGATGGCTCAGGGGCAGGAGATCTCGTTGTGGGATCGGGACCGGCTTTATGAGGCGCTGGGGCTCAATGAACAACCCCCGTTTTAAAAATTTTTTCTTCCTCCAATGGAACCTTTTAGCCGGGTGTGGCAGTCTATATAAGTGAGACAGTTTTTCGCTTAATTGGGGGTTTAAGTGACACTCGAACTTTCGTTAGGATTGCGCCGCACCACAGACCTTGACCTCGCCACGCTCGGCTGCTCTGGTTTTTCCGCAGCTCCCGCGACGGTCGCGCTGTCGGAAGACATCCGCACAGTGCTACACCAGGGCGGGCGGCCACTCGGCCATGGCGAATTATCCGCGCACGGCCTCACGACGCTCACGGCATGGAATGCCACCGCACGTCGGCTTCTCGACGCCGCAAGCGATGATTTCGGTTGCAGCTTTTTGGTCCGGCATCTCCATGATCCGCGACTGCCACGTACCATTCAGATCCGCCCCAAAGCCGGGACCGCGTCGGAGTGGCTCGGCCACCCGTTGTTGTTTACCCGACTGCATGCGGCAGCGTGCCAAGTCTTTGGCACGACAGACGCGGTGTTTCACTGTCTATCCGAGGACTGTGTGGTCGCCACATGTGGCCCTGTGCTCAGTGCGGAACTAGCCCCGACACTGCACAGCCTGGGTGTGACTGTGGACTCCGACTATTCCTTTACAGATTTGTCATTTCACCAGGGCTTTCCGGTCACGCTTGGGCTGTGGGATGAGGAGCCAGCGAAGGAACCGCGCGTGACTGTGGCGGTGGAACAATCGGCGCGGGCACGTATTTCTCCCTAGACTTAATGCGGTACACGACTATTTCAGGAGAAGTGAGTTAGCACTATGCGACGCCCCATTACTGCCACCTACCGCTTTCAACTGCGCGGCCCCAAGGCTGACGAATCAGGGCGGGCGTTCAGCTTCGCGGAGGCCACGGCGCAGCTGGATTACCTCAATCAGCTCGGGGTGTCCCACGTCTACCTGTCCCCGATTCTGACCGCGCTCCCGGAGTCTAACCACTCATACGACGTCACCGATCCAACCACCATCAACCCGGAGTTCGGTGGCATGGAGGGCTTTACTGCCCTGGCGGAAAAGGCCCATTCCTTGGGGATGGGTGTGATCATCGATATCGTTCCAAACCACGTGGGCATCGCTCAGCCAGAACTCAACCCGTGGTGGTGGGATGTGCTGCGCAACGGCAAGGATTCCCAATACGAGCACTTCTTTGACATTGATTGGCATGAGGACAACGGCGCCGGAGGAAAACTTGGCCTCCCGGTGTTGGGTTCTGCCGGAGATGAAGACAAGCTCACCCTTGATACGTACGAGGACCAACAGGTCCTGCGTTACTTTGACCACATCTTCCCGGTCCGGCCTGGTACGGAGGGCGACGACCCACGCGAGGTCTACGAGCAGCAGTCCTACCGTCTGATGTATTGGCGTGACGGAGTCATCGGCTACCGTCGCTTCTTCTCTGTGAACGGCCTGGCGGGCTTGCGGCAGGAAGACCCACTCGTTTTCGAACACACCCACCAGGTGCTCCGCGAGCTGGTAGCGCTGGATCTGATCGACGGTGTCCGCGTGGATCACCCTGACGGTCTAGCCAACCCCTTCGGGTACATCACCCGCCTACGAGAGGTCATTGGCCCTGATCGTTGGCTGATCATCGAAAAGATCCTCGGCGTGGAAGAACCGCTGGATCCCCGCCTCAGCGTCGACGGCACCACAGGTTACGATGCTCTTCGCGAGTTCGACGGTGTCTTCGTCGCCCGCGAGGGCGTGGACACCCTGTCTATGCTGGCTATGCAGCACACCGGTTCCCCGTGGGATCAGGCCTCTCTCGTCGCTAACGAGCACTCCCTGAAACGGGAGGTGGCCGAGAGCGAGTTGGGGGCGGAAGTGCGTCGATTAGCGCGGGCCATGCGCCGCGACAACTTCTCCACCGCAGGCCCACACGTCTCCGACGAGCAGCTCATCGACACCATCGTCGAGCTCGTCGCCTTCATGCCGGTGTACCGCGCCGACTACATCTCCCTGTCCCGCGTCACTGCCACCGTGATCGCCGAGATGGTGCAACGCTTCCCATCCCGCCGCGATGCCCTCGACATCATCGCCGCTGCACTGCTTGTCGACGGCGAAGCCGCCACCCGCTTCGCACAGGTCTGTGGCGCCGTCATGGCTAAAGGCGTGGAAGACAAAATGTTCTACCGCGCATCCCGCCTGGTCGCGCTCCAGGAAGTGGGTGGCGCTCCGGGTCGCTTCGGTGTCTCGGCAGCGGAGTTCCACATGGTGCAAAACGAACGTTCGCTGCTGTGGCCACGCACCATGACGACGCTGTCCACTCACGATACGAAGCGTGGCGAAGATGTCCGCAGCCGAATCATCGAAATCTCTGAGGTGCCGAGCGAGTTCGCGGAATGCGTCAACAAGATCACTGCCATCACCCCGCCGCCGGACGGCGCCACCGGCCATTTCCTGCTTCAGAACCTGATCGGTGTGTGGCCTGCGGAAGGCACACCGTCGGATTCGCTGCGGGAGCGCTTCCAGGCGTACGCGTTGAAGGCGATTCGTGAGGCTGGTGTACACACCACGTGGACGGAACCTGACGCGTCCTTTGAAGAGGCCATCTCGCACTGGATTGACGCGCTGTTTGACGGCCCGGCTACGGCGCACCTCAGCGCCTTCGTGGAGACTATCGCCCCAGCCTCTGTCTCCATCTCGCTGGGACGAAAGATGCTGCAGCTCATCGGCGCCGGCGTGCCTGACATTTACCAGGGCAACGAATTTTTCCTCGATACGCTGGTGGATCCGGATAACCGCCAGTTCGTGGACTACACCTCCCGGAGCCAGAAGCTGGCGATGTTGCAGGAGTCGGGCCCGCTCACCGCGGAACACTCTGGGGACGACGACCTAACGAAGCTAGCCGTGGTTCACGCGGCGCTGCAGACGCGTCAGAACCATCCAGAAAGCTTCGTGGGGGGCGATTACCAGGCGGTGTATGCCGTGGGGTCGATGGAGTCGCACCTGGTGGCCATGGCGCGCGGTACGTCGCAGCGCGATCTGCGCGTGATTGCTGTGGCTACCCGCAAGCCAATCCAGTTGGAGCGTGGCGGCGGCTGGGCGGACACGACCCTCACGCTGCCGGAAGGCCAGTGGCAGGAGCAGCTCACGGGGCGGAGCTATTCGGGTGAGGTGCCGGTTGCGGAACTCCTCGACATCACCCCCACCGCCCTGTTGGTACGTTCATAACATGAGCAACAAGCGGATCGCGACTCTCGGAGCTACTTACCACGAGTGGCTCCGGGCCAACCCCTCCCTGGCGAGCGATTTTCGGGGCGCCATCGAAGAAATCCTCGTTGATGCGGGCGTGTCCTTCGACCGCGTCGCCGCCCGGGTCAAGACGTGGCGCTCACTCAAATCAAAGGCAATGCAGCGTCTGGACGACGGTTCCTTCCGCTACCCCTCCCCGTGGACAGACATCAAAGACATCGTCGGTATCCGCATCACCACCTATTTTTCCGCGGATATTCCGGTGGTGCTGGATGTGCTGGGCAAACAGTTCACGGTCCTCAAAAGTGTGGATAAGACGGCGGAGACCCGCATCTCCGGCGGGTTCGGCTACGGTTCCCACCACTTGATTGTGCAGGTACCCGACACGTCGGATTATCTGGCGGCGTATCACGGTGTCACTTTTGAGGTGCAGGTGCGCACGGTGCTCCAGCACGCGTGGGCGGAGTTCGAGCACGACATCCGCTACAAGGGCGCTGATGCTCACGACCCCCGCATCGACCGCGCCTTCACCCTGGCAGCAGGGCTGATCGAACTCGCCGACCAACAATTCGACCAGATCGCCCGCATCCAGGGAGAGGCCCCCTTGGCTTCCGATGAGGTTGACCTCACCGCGGAAACGTTGCCGGGGGTGCTGGCCATGCTCGTGGGCAACCGCTTCCCACGATCCCGCTCCGACTACTACAGCTGGTTGGAGGAGATCCTGGCGGTCAACGGCATCACTACTGTCCGCGAGCTGCGCGACCTCCTCGATGACTCCGACATCAACGCAGTGGAGTCCGCCCTGAACTACCCATTCGTCCCCGGGCAGGTGCGCATTATCGACGACCTGCTGCTGCGTCGCTTCGGCCCCCTGCACATCGAACGCACACATGCGTCTGGACACCACCCCGCGCAACGCGAAGCACGACTAAAAAAGCGATTGG
Organism: Corynebacterium sp. NPDC104732; assembly: GCF_055583565.1. NCBI lineage: Bacteria > Bacillati > Actinomycetota > Actinomycetes > Mycobacteriales > Corynebacteriaceae > Corynebacterium > Corynebacterium sp. NPDC104732. The sequence goes on along the minus strand of NZ_JBVJNS010000011.1, from coordinate 24,893 downwards.
CGGCCATGACTAAAGCCGGCATCGTAGGAAAATAAGATAGGTTGGAAGAAACGAACACCGCTACAACAATCAAGGAGTGCTTCGCATGGGCTCGTTCCTGCACCAATTCCCGCAGATCGCGGACTTCATTCACGTATGGGCACTTTCCATCGCTAACTTCTTCCGCGAGTTTGGCATTAACTTCCCGCCACCTCATTGGGGACTGAACATGTAGCGATACCAGCTGGCCCCTTTTTTCTTTCGGCTTTTCTTTCGGCGCCCTGGGCTGCGCACACCTGATTAAATCGGTCTAGATTCCACGCTAAAGTTTTTAGAACCGCACAACCCTTGTTCAATGTCGCACCTGGTGACTAAGACCGGTGCCGCGATTCTCAGGTGGAACGACACCACCAGAGGTCTACAACAGTTGGTAGAGAGTTCAAGTGGAAAACAACCTACGTTTAGGTTTGGCGCTACTTCCTCTCGAATTCTCCACCAACCGTTCTCTACCAACCGGCCCCGATGCCCCGCATACGTTGAGATGGCACACCGGGAACACTTTCCTGACTCGCTACCAACACACCATCGAGAAACAACAATCCGCTGCCGGCGAAAAAGCAGCTAGGGAACAAAAAGAGTGCCTATCTCCGGGCCCACCTACCAGGCCAAAAGCAAGACCAACGGCACCCCCGACCAGACACACATTGTGCTACTTAACCCCGCACCCCTAAGAAGGCGTCATGCTATGTGGGTGGTGGGCCAGAGGCTTGATCCCTCCCAGCAACACCCGAAATCGAGCGTACGGATGGGACGATCCACGCATGAAAAATCCCATCGGTACGCTAAATTTCCGCGTCCCTAAACTACTAACTACGCCCCATGAGCCGGTCGATCTCGCGACGCTCTCGTTTTGTTGGTCGCCCTGCCCCTCGGTCTCGGCGTGGGATCGATGCGATGATTTCTTTTGGTGGCGGTGGTGGTGAGTGGTCGATGTAGGCTGCGCGCGCGAGGGGTGCTCCGACTCGTTTACGCAGGGTTTCTACAACTTCCACGTCGTATTGGCGGTGGTCCACCCATACTCGGACGCGATCGCCCGGGCTCACGGTTTGTGAGGGTTTCACCGCGACTCCATTGAGTTTGACGTGCCCGGCTTTGCAGGCTTCTGCCGCGGCTGTGCGGGTCTTGACGATGCGTACTGCCCAAATCCAGGCGTCAATGCGCGCGGATGACACGGGTTTTAGTATTCGTCGCGGTGGTTGACGATCTTCTGCACGCGCCGGTAGTTCACAAAACCACCGACCACGGCGACGATGAGCCCGAGAACGAGGAATGCTTCAGCTCCTGCCAGCAGCCACAGCGCGGTGCCACCGGCGAGGCCAGAGGTGACAGCGATGACGCCGTTGCGACTGTATTTGCGCACGGCCATCTTGCGTTGTTCGATGGGGTTTCGTGGGTAGCGTTGCATCGTCATGGCACTAACTCTAGCAGTGTGCTTCAATCCACTCGGTGCCGATCAGTTTCGAGGCGATTCCGCCGTGGGTTGCTTCGGCGAGGAAGGCGTCGAGAAGCGGGCGCTGCCCTGGTTCGACGCCGACGGTGAAGTCGACGCGCGCGCCATAGGCGGTATCTACCACGGTGAAACCCCGGCCGCGAAGCTCGGCGTCGAGGCGTCCGGCAACATCATGGCCGACGGAGAAGAGGTAGAGCTCCCGCAGCGCTCGTTCCACAGTTCTCACGGAGGCGAGGGTCTGGGTGACGGAGTCTGAGTAGGCGCGTACGAGTCCCCCGGTCCCGAGTTTGATGCCCCCGAAGTAGCGGACGCTCACGGCCACTATGTCGCGAAGCCCGCTGCCTCGGAGCACGTCAAGCATGGGCAGGCCCGCGGTGCCGGAGGGTTCGCCATCGTCGCTGGAGCGTTCGATGGGGTTCGCGTCGGGAACATGGTAGATGAAAGCGCTGCAGTGATGCCGGGCGTCTGGGTAGCGAGATTTGAGGGTGGCGATAAAGTCCCGGGCCTGAGCTTCGTCGGTGGCGCGGGTGATGAATCCCAGGAATTTGGAGCGTTTGATCTCAAGCTCGCTGGTGAAGACCTCGTCGGTCACCGGGCGGGAATATGTGTTAGGCAACAACGCTATAAAGGTCCGTTCTGTGAGGGTGGTCGACGTAGCTTTCCCAGGTGGGGCCGATGGTAGCAAGGCCCTGACCCGCGATCCGGGCGCTGAATTCCGCCCATGCTAGTGGCAACTGTTCCTGGGGCCCGCGGTAGCTGAGCCGGGCGAGGGTGCCTCCGGGAAGTTCCGAAACGAGGAGGTTCGGGTCGACAGCGGTGAGCACGCCGGGCACACCGATGTCTACGTCCATGGTGTCGCCGAGGCTTCGAAAGAGGCTAAAAGGTGGCCCATGCGCAATGACGTCGCCGAATTTGGTGGCGGCGGAGATGCGGGCCAATGCGGCGTCGTAAAGCTGCGGCACCTGTGCCCCACTGACCGCCCGCCGCCGGACGACGACGGTGGCCACTGGGGCGACGTCGAAAACCGAAAAGTCATCCGGGTGGGGGTCGGTGAGGTACATGCAGCTCACCTTACCGGCTGCTCGCAGCGCGAAAAATCGTTAGCCTAGGTAATATGTCTGTTTTTGAAGTCTGGGCACCCAACGCCACCAAAGTCCGCGTCCACGTCGATGGCACCGCCACCGACATGTTTGCCACCCAGCAGGGCTGGTGGTCCTGCGACGTAACGAAGGTGCCCGGCCAACGCTATGGCTTTTCGCTTTACGACGGCGAAGCCTGGTCACCCGTGGTCCCTGACCCACGCACCACCGAACAACCCGACGGCGTGCACGGGCTTTCCCAAGTCAGTGACGAGTCCTACGAATGGACTGATCACTCCTGGACCGGCCGTATTCTGCCATCCCAAGTCATTTACGAACTCCACGTGGGAACATTCACCCCGGAGGGAACCTTCGACGGAGTGATCTCCAAGCTGGACTATCTCAAGGACCTCGGCATCACCACAATCGAACTGATGCCGGTGCAACCCTTCGCCGGTGATCGCAACTGGGGTTATGACGGAGTGCAGTGGCACGCTGTCCACGAAGGTTACGGTGGCCGGCGCGGACTGAAACGCCTGATTGATGCCGCGCACAACGCCGGATTAGCAGTGATCTTGGACTGCGTGTTCAATCACTTCGGCCCGGAGGGCAACTACACCGGGATGTTTGGCCCATACACCCAAGGTGGCAACACGGGCTGGGGCGAGCTGATTAACCTTAACGGTTTCGGCTCCGACGCGGTGCGTTCCTACATCCTCGACGCGGTCCGGATGTGGTTCGAGGAATTCCACGCGGACGGTATCCGGCTCGATGCGGTGCACGCACTGTGGGATCCGGGCGCCATTCCGCTGCTGGAGCAGATGACGTATTTGAAGAACGAGGTCGAAGCCACCACGGGTATCCCGCGGGTGCTGATCGCGGAGTCAGATCAGAACGATCCGCGCCTGGTGGGAGCGCAGCAAGCCGGTGGCTATGGGCTCGATGGCCAGTGGATCGACGATGTCCACCACGCCCTGCACACCCTGGTTTCTGGTGAGCAACACGCCTACTATGCAGACTTCGGCAGCACCGAAGTGCTCGCTGAAACGCTGAAAAATGTGTTTTACCACGCAGAGACGTTCTCCACGTTCCGTGGCCGCACCCACGGTCGCCGGCTGGACACCACGATTGTGCCGGCGTCGAAGTTCGTTACCTACACCACCACGCACGATCAGGTGGGCAACCGGGCGCAGGGTGATCGCCCGTCGATGAATCTGTCGCCAGCACAGCAGGTACTCAAGGCAGCCGTGGTGTACTGCTCCCCCTTCACTCCGATGCTGTTTATGGGCGAAGAATTCGGTGCAACAACGCCGTTTTGTTTCTTCGTCTCCCACTCGGACCCAGAGTTGCTGCGGCTTACGCGTCAGGGCCGTATGAACGAGTTCAAGCGCAGTGGTTGGAACCCGTCCGAGGTCCCAGATCCAGGTGCAGCGGAAACCTTCGAACGTTCCCGCCTCGACTGGGAGTTCACCGAGGAGCAACAAGAAATCCACGCCGCTTACCGACACCTCCTCCAGCTGCGCCACGAACTCCGCCTAGCTCGCCCCTACTTGGAGCACATGGAAGTGGAATATGGCGATCAGTGGGTGATGTTCGGCTACGACGATGTGCGCTTCGTGGCGAATTTCTCCGCTGAGTCAGTAACCGTCCCGTTCGGAGGCGAGCTGGTCTACTCCTTTACCGACCCGGTGGTATCGGAGACCGACACCACCTTGGACGGTTGGGGTTTTGCGATCCTTAGGTAAGGAAATCGTATTCGGGGGTGCCTGGGCGCAGCTGCTGACAGTAAATCTTGGAGGCGTCCATGCGCTCCAGGAGGGCCGGCAGCTCGCTCGCCTTACCTAGCTGGATGCCGACCAGCGCGGCGCCGGTGTCGCGGTTGTTGCGCTTGAGGTATTCGAAGCGGGTGATGTCGTCCTCCGGGCCCAGTACCTCGCTGAGGAAGTGGCGCAGTTGGCCTGGTTCTTGCGGGAAGTTCACCAGGAAGTAGTGCTTCAGGCCCTGGTGGACCAGGGAGCGTTCCACCACTTCGTTGTAGCGCAGCACGTCGTTGTTACCACCGGAGATGATGCAGACGATAACGTCGCCGGGGCTGAAGGACATCGCTTTCAGGCCCGCGACGGACAGCGCACCAGCGGGTTCCGCCACGATCCCCTCGTTTTGGTACAGGTCCAGCATTTCGGTGCACACCGCCCCCTCGGAGATAGCGAGCATGTGCAGGCGGGACCGCTGCTTATCGACGACCTGGTAGTTCAAATCCCCAACCCGCTTGACAGCGGCACCATCTACGAACGGGTCAATGTCCTTGAGTGTCACTGGCCCGTTGTTGTCCAGGGCCGCTTGCATCGATGCTGCGGTGGCTGGCTCAGCGCCGATAACCGCGGTGCGGGGGGACATGTCGTGCAGGTAGGACAAGACACCGGCCAACAGTCCACCACCGCCCACGGGGACAACCACGGCGTCGGCATGCTTGCCGAGCGCGGTGAGCTGCGAGAGGATTTCGGCCGCGACGGTGCCCTGGCCGATGATGGTGTCCCGGGCGTCAAAGGGTTCTACCAAAGTGGCTCCGGTCGCGGCTGCATCTTCGCGAGCTGCAGCAGACGCTTCATCAAAGTTCGCGCCCACCAGTTTCAGCTCCACCGAGTCCTTGCCGTGGACCAGGATGCGGCTGAGCTTTTGCTTGGGGGTGGATTCTGGGACATAGATGCGCCCCTTGATGCCGAGGGCGTTGCAGGCGTAGGCCACGCCTTGGGCGTGGTTGCCCGCGGAGGCGGCGACAATTCCGGCTGCACGTTGGTTGTCGTCAAGCTGCACGATGCTGTTGTAAGCACCGCGGATTTTGTAGGAGCGGACGTCTTGCAGGTCTTCGCGTTTGAGATAGATCTGGGCGCCGGTCGCCTCAGACAAGCGGGGGCAATATTGCAGCGGTGTGGGAGCGATCACCGCGGAAATTCGTGCCTGTGCCAATTGAATGTCTGCCGCACGGATGGCGGTTGTTTCTGCTGGGTAAGGCTGTTTTTCCTGCGTTGCGTGATCGGTCATGGCATTATTCTACCCCGCCACCTCGCCCGCATAGTGAGACGGGTGTCTCAAGTATGCGGGTGTGGTGGTCTGCTACCCCAGGATCCCCGGCCCCATCGTGGCTTTCAGATCCCCCATCAGACTTCCGGTGCGATTCACCCGTAGGTGCTCCCCGAGCACCATCATGGTGGAGTTTTCTCCATCAACCAGCTTGAGGTACACGTCGGACTCGCCAGCGTTGGAAAGCAACACCTCCTTGAGGCGGGCGATGTTTTCCATCGTGCACTGGTCAGTGCGCATTACCAGTTTCAGTGGCAGACCGGATCCATTGCCAGGCCCAAGTTCTGGGGCTTTCAGGTCATCACAAAACAGGCTCATGCGATCATCGCGGATGGAGATGTGCGCCTTAGCCAAGATGATGTTGTCCTCTACCAGCTGCGTGGCTACAAGGCTGTAGACCTTATTGAAGACCAGCAGTTCCACCGAGGCGCCATTGTGGTCTTCCACGGTGACGATTGCCCATGGGGAGCCGTCTTTCTTGCTAAAGCGCCTATCGACGGCCGAAATAATTCCACCAATCACCACCTCAGTTCCGTGGCGGAGCTCGCCACCCAAAATGGTGGTCAGTGCGGTATCGGTCTGGGCGGCCAGTGCTTCGTCAAACCCGTCCAGCGGGTGGCCAGACACGTACAGCCCCAACATCTCTCGTTCGAGAGCGAGTTCGTGCTTGCGGTCCCAGTTCTCATCCGGCACCTGCACTGCAAAGAACTTTTCTGCTTCTGCTTCTTCACCACCAAAGCCCGCGAAGAGGTCGAACTGACCTTTGTCGGCTGCCTTCTTAGTCGCGATAACAGAGTCGACCGCGTCCTCGTGCACCAGCATGAGACCTTTGCGCGGATGCCCGAGCGAATCGAAGGCACCGGCCTTGATCAGAGATTCGGTCACGCGCTTGCTGCACGGCAGCGTATCGATCTTGTCCAAGTAGTCCGAGAAGTCTCGGAAGTGTCCTTTTTCTGCGCGGGAGGCCACGATGGACTCCACGACGTCTTCACCGACATTGCGCACCGCCCCGAGCCCGAAGCGGATGTCCTCTCCGACTGCGACGAAGTCGAGCACGGATTCGTTAACGTCCGGCGGCATCACCTTGATGCCGAGGTGGCGACAGTCAGCGAGGTAGATCGCAGACTTGTCTTTCTTGTCCGAAACCGAGGTAAGCAGCGCCGCCATGTATTCCGCGGTGTAGTTGGCCTTGAGGTAGCCGGTCCAGAAGGATACCAGGCCGTAACCTGCCGCGTGGGATTTGTTAAACGCGTAGGCTGCGAACGGTTCGATGGTGTCCCACAGCGCTTTGATCGCCTCGGAGGAGAACCCGTTGGACTTCATACCAGATTCAAAGGTGACGAATTCCTTCGCCAGCACCTCGGGTTTCTTCTTACCCATGGCTTTTCGGAAGCCGTCTGCTTGACCAGCGGTGTAATTGGCTACCTTTTGGGAGATACGCATGATCTGCTCCTGATACACAATCAGGCCGTAGGTATCGCCCAGGATGTCCTTGAGTGGCTCCTCGAGCTCGGGGTGAATCGGTTTAATTTCCTGGCGACCGTTTTTTCGGTCGGCGTAATCCAGGTGTGCGTTTACACCCATCGGACCCGGTCGGTAAAGCGCCAGTGCGGCGACGATGTCGTCGAATCCCGTGGGTTCCATGCGCTTGAGGAGCTCGCGCATGCCACCACCATCGAGCTGGAACACGCCCAGGGTGTCGCCGCGTGCGAGGAGTTTGTAGGTTTCCTCGTCCTCCGTGGTCAGGCCTTCCAAGTCAAGGTCAATGCCGCGGTTTCGTTTGATGTTTTCCAGGGCGTCGCCAATGACGGTGAGGTTACGCAGCCCCAGGAAGTCCATTTTCAGCAGGCCGATGGCCTCACAGGCGGGGTATGGCCAGCCGGTGATCAGCGCACCGTCCTGCTGGCGTTTCCACATCGGGATGCAGTCGAGCAGTGGCACGGACGCCATAATGACGGCACAGGCATGCACACCCGCCTGCCTGACGACGCCCTCCAGCCCTCGCGCGGTGTCATAGATTTTCCGCACGTCAGGATCAGTTTCGATGAGGTTACGCACCTCACCAGCTTCGCCATAGCGCGGGTGCTCCGGATCCATGATGCCGGACAGCGGGATGTCCTTCGCCATGATAGCCGGCGGCAGCGCCTTGGTGATGCGGTCGGCGATTTGGTAGCCGGCTTGACCAAACTGGACGCGTGCGGAGTCTTTCAACGCCTGCTTGGTTTTCACGGTGCCGAAGGTGATCACCTGGGCAATCTTGTCCTCGCCCCAGCGTTCCGCCGCATAGCGGATCATTTCGCCACGCCGACGATCGTCGAAGTCAATATCGATATCGGGTGCGGAGGGGCGCTCTGGGTTGAGGAAGCGCTCGAACAGCAGGTCGTGTTCGATCGGGTCAATGTTGGTGATGGTGAGGGCGTAAGCCACCAGCGCACCGGCAGCCGATCCACGGCCCGGCCCCACGCGAATACCGATGGAGCGTGCGTGCTTGATCAGCTCCGCCACGATGAGGAAGTACGAAGGGTACCCCTTCATGTCAATGACGTCGATCTCGTACTTCGCACGGTCGATGTATTCCTGCGGGACATCCTTTCCTGGGAACCTGTCCTGCAGGCCTCGCATCACTTCTTTGTACAGCCACGAGGTGGGGGTTTCCCCCTCTGGCACGTCTGCGATGGGCATGCGATCGTGTGGATGTTCGGCCCACACCTCGCTGTAATCTTCAACGCGCTCGGCGATCAGTAGTGTGTTGTCACAGGCGCCGGGAACCATGTGATCCCAGGTTGCGCGCATTTCCGCCGCGGTCTTGATGAAGTATCCGGTTCCATCGAACTTGAATCGGTCTTCATCGTGAAGCGTCTTGCCCGTTTGCACGCAGAGCATTGCTTCGTGAGCCTGCGCCTGGGATTCGAGGACGTAGTGACAGTCGTTGGTCACCAGTGGTGGCAAGTCCAGCTTACGGCCGATTTCCAGGAGCTCGTTGCGGACCCGGTGTTCAATGTCCAGCCCGTGGTCCATGAGTTCTAGGAAGTAGTTGTCCTTGCCGTAGATGTCCTGCCACATCGCGGCCGCTTCGAGCGCCTCATTGAACTGGCCTAGGCGGAGACGGGTCTGTACGTCACCGGAGGGGCAGCCGGTGGTGGCGATAATGCCGGAGGCCCGCTCCGCAATGATCTCGGCGTCCATACGAGGCCACTTGCCCAGCTGACCTTCATAGGAGGCCATGGAGGACAGATAGAACAGGTTACGCAAGCCCTCTACGTTTTCCGCCAGCATCGTTTGGTGCAAGTAGGCGCCGGAGGCGGAGACGTCATCGGACTTTTGGTGTGGCTCGCCCCAGCGCACGCGTTGCTTGTTGAAGCGGGATTCCGGGGCCAAGTAGGCCTCAATGCCGATGATTGGTTTGATGCCCACTTCGGTCATCTTGCGGTAAAACGCGTCGGAGCCATACATGTTGCCGTGGTCCGTGATGCCAACTGCGGGCATACCTTGGCGGATCACTTCGTCGGCCAGCATGTCAATCTTCGCCATTCCATCGAGCATGGAATATTCGGTGTGATTATGCAGGTGTACAAACGAAGAATTGCCCATAGCTGGAGAGTGTACTGAAAATGGGGTGCAGATAACAGCCGGAGGAAAAACCCTTCCGTTACCCCGGTCACGATCCCGGTTCAGGGTAGCGAAAAACACGTCTCACCTCGCCAAACAAGCATAGTTAATTGTTGAACGTTTTATTAAGATGGGCTGTAGGGTTTGAAGTTCGGTCCCCGGGAGCAGCATGCAACGACCGAACTAGGTTAGAAACATTGCAAGGACCACTCATGCTCAGCTTCGTCACTCCACTGGAAAGCAACGCCAACCTCTTCACTGAGTACCAGTTCACTACCACCAGCCAGAACATGCACGCAGAAATTGGCTTCGGTCACGATATCGAGGACGCCCTCCTCGACGACGGCTACCGCATCGCCAGCTAACTGCCCCCGCTCACAGCCAGCACGCTAAGATACTTCCCCATGGTCTACGCGTTGCTGGCTTATCTCATGTGGGGCGGTTTTGCCGCCTTTTTCCCGCTACTCAAACCAGCCGAGCCGGTTGAGATTCTGGCGCACCGCGTGGTGTGGACGGCCGCGTTCATGCTCGTCCTCATCGTCTTCCGTGGCACTATCCGGGAGCTGCGTCGCGCGGATCGCGCTACGTGGTTCCAGGTGCTGCTCGCCTCGGCGTTCATCGCGGTGAACTGGCTCGCCTACGTTATCGCCGTCAATTCTGGGCATGTTGCCGAAGCAGCCCTGGGGTATTTCATCAACCCGCTGGTCAACGTGCTGCTGGGCATGCTGGTGCTGGGCGAGCGGCTGCGACCGCTGCAAAAGATCAGCGTGGCCATCGCCGCATTGGCAGTGCTGCTACTGGCCACCTTGTCCGGCCAGCCACCAGTACTGGGACTTACGCTGGCGTTCTCGTTTGGCATCTATGGCCTCATCAAAAAGCGCATCCAGCTCTCCCCCGAGGCGTCTCTGACAGCGGAGACCATCGTCCTCTTCCCTTTCGCCGCTGGCTACCTGGCATACTTGGTGATCACGGGAACTTCCACTTTCGGTGGGCACGGAACGAGCCACATGCTCCTGCTGATTTCCTCCGGCATCATCACCGCCACCCCACTGCTGCTATTTTCCAAGGCTGCGCAGCTGATCCCGCTGTCGACGATCGGCATGATGCAGTACATGACCCCGACGATGCAGATGCTCTGGGCGGTGTTTGTGATGCACGAAGACCTCGCGATGATGCGCCTGATCGGCTTCTGCATCATTTGGGTATCCGTGGCGGTGTTCCTCACCGATATTTGGCTTCAACGAAAAGCCAAAACGATCTAGCGGTTTTACTCCACCGCCACCGGCCGGATCCCGAATTGGCCCCACGCGGCGTCGTCAGGCAATGCTTCTACCACCGCGATACCTGGCGCCTTCGCTACGTCGCGCAGCTGCTCTGCTGCGGAGTACACCACCACCGCGACCACGCTTTCTGGCGCGGGCAGCACTGAACTGCGCGTCGCGCCACCAATCGGCTCCGGCACTGGCACTGCCGGTTTATCGCGGTACACCGCGGCGCTGAGCCGCTGCACTGAGATGGCATCGAGGGGAGCCAGGTCACCAGGGCGTTCGAGGGTGACCAGTGCAAAGCAATCCCCCGTGGCGCTGTCAACGGTCGCCTGAGCGCGCGAGTGGTACTCCGGGAAGGTTTCCCCGGTCTCCATCCCGACGACATCACCATTATTGTTTCGCGGCGGGGTGGAATGATCTGTGAATTGTGCCCACACCAATGCCCCGGCGATGATCATGCAGGAGACCGCCGCGACTCCGCGACGAATCATGCCCGCAACACATCCAAAGCGTGTTGTAAATCAGCTGGGTACGGAGACTCCACCACCATGTAGCGCCCGTCAGCCGGGTGATGGAACCCCAGGGACACGGCGTGCAGCCACTGTCGCGTGAGCCCCAACCGCTTATTGAGCTTCGGGTCCGAACCGTACATCGGGTCGCCGCAGCACGGGTGGTGCAGCGAAGAAAAATGCACACGAATCTGGTGGGTACGCCCGGTTTCCAAGTGAACGTCCAGCAATGTAGCTTCCCGGAACGCCTCCAGCGTCTCATAGTGCGTAACCGACGGTTTGCCGTCAGTGGTCACGGCGAAACGCCAGCCGGCGGAAGGATGCCTACCGATCGGGGCTTCAATGGTGCCTGTCAGTGGGTCGGGATGGCCCTGCACCAGCGCGTGGTAGGTCTTGTCTACCGTGCGGTCACGGAACGCCCGTTTCAGCACTGTGTACGCCCGCTCCGAGGCGGCTACCACCATGACACCCGAGGTTCCCACGTCCAGGCGCTGCACGATACCTTTGCGTTCCGGCGGGCCAGAGGTGGAAATGCGGAAACCTGCTGCGGCGAGCCCGCCGACCACCGTGGGGCCCTCCCATCCGACCGTCGGGTGTGCTGCCACGCCCACTGGCTTATCGACGGCAATAATGTCGTCATCCGAGTAGAGAATATTCATCCCCGGAACCAGCTCCTCTTTGGGCACCAATGGCTGCTCTGGCTCGGGGAGAGTGACATCGAGCCACGCATCCACGGTCAGCCGGTCTGATTTTCCGACGGGATGGCCGTCGACAAGCACGTCGCCGGCCGTGGCCAGTTCAGCGGCGACGGTGCGGGAAATGCCGAGGAGTTTGGCGAGAGCGGCGTCGACACGCATGCCCGCCAGCCCCTCAGGGACAGGAAGTTGCCTTGTTTCACGCATGAGCCCGCTCCTGACGCATCACACCGAGAACAAAACACAGCACGCCGATGGTGATGCAGGAATCGGCGATATTAAAGACAGCAAAGCTACCGACGGAAATAAAATCCACCACGTGCCCGAAATAGAAGCCGGGCTCGCGGAACAACCGGTCGATGAGGTTTCCCAAGGCGCCACCGGCAATCAAAGCCAGGCCTACCGCCTGCCATTTTTCGTCGACCTTACGCGAGTACCACGCAATGCCAAGCACAAAAGCAAGCTGGATGGTGGTGAACAGCCAGGTGGAGCTGGTGCCCATCGAGAAGGCGGCGCCTGGGTTGAACAGGAGGTAGAAGCGGAACCAGTCGCCGATCACAGGCTGCGGAACCCCCGGTTCCAGCCATGTCACCATTAATTTTTTGGATGCTTGGTCCACCACCGCCGCGGCGACGGCGATCTGCATCATCAGAGAAACATAACTCCTACCTTGTGCACTCACGCGCTCTATCTTTCCTTATTCCGCAACAGTTTTTCTATTCACCCCACCACTGTGACGTCTCGCCAGCACAAACCTAGTACCTTAAACAGGTATGAAACGGATCCTCGCACTCACTGTCGCAGCTATCATGCTCACTGCTTGCAGCGGCGGTGCAGAACCTACCCCGGAGACTAACGAGCAGGCAGTCTCACTGAACATCGACGCCCCCAAGGTGACCTTGGTGAGCGCCGGAGAAGGCACCCAGACGGTGATCAACTACCAGGATGCCGGAGCGTCCCAGCAGGTAACCGTCACTTTCACCGATGGTTTTGACCAGGGTACGGGAGAGGACGACACCTTGCCGAAGGACCCTCCTGACACCCTGACCACAGACACCTTCACAACGTCGCTCGACGCCACGGTATCCGAGCAGTCCCCGCGTGATATCACGCTCAAGCTCGGACAATCCGAGCACTCAAACCCCTCCTACGCCAACGACGTGGCTTCTTTACAGGGTTTTGAGCTCGGCTGGGTAGCCAAGCCCTCCGGCCAAGTGGATACGGTGCGACTCGCCGCCCCTTCCGGGGCGACCGACCAGGGGAGATCGCTGGCTGAGCTCTACTTGATGAAGCTCCTGGCACAGCCGATCGTCTTTCCCACCGAACCCATTGCTCCGGGCGCGACGTGGACCGTGGATAATCGCGTCACCGGCGATTCAACAATGCTGCGTACGACTACGTACACCTTGGATTCGCTGCGCGACGGTGTAGCAGAGCTCAGCCTTACTGCTGCTGAACGCCCAGCGGTCGGTGCGCTTCCAGTGTCAGAGCTAGGCGACAACGCGGAACTAAAAGTGGTAAGTTCACGGTCTCGTGGCGTCGGTAAGCTGCGCGTTGATCTTTCCAAACCTCTGCCTACCGCCGGCGAAGTCACCTTGAATACCCGCGTGATGTACGGCGAAGATGGCAAAACCACCCGCGTTTTCCAAGACTTCAATTCCGGTGCGAAGTTTTCATAGGCTACAATCTGTAGGCATGGCAATTTCCTAATACAACCAGCGCCCTTATTCCCGCTTCGACGTTGTTAGGAACAACCATGCCTTCACTTTTCTCTTTCGATCGAGTCAGCTTTTCTTACCCGCAGCGCCGCGTTCTGACTGATGTCTCCTTTACCGTCACGCCCGGCCGAGTCGCGGGCCTGATCGGCGAGAACGGCGCCGGTAAATCAACGCTCCTGTCGCTGCTCACCGGCGTGCACCCCGACGCAGGCACGATCGTGGTCCCGGAGCGGGTGGGATTTATTGAGCAGGAAACGTCACTCCCCCACCACGCGCCCGCCCGCTTGCTTATCGACGCCGCCGTCGACGAAGTCCGCCAACTCGAGCGGGATATCGAAGACTTGAGCGCCGAGATGGCCACCCGCGATGTGGCCGATGAGTTTGACCTTGCCTTAGCCCGCGCCGAGCAAGCGCAACTATGGTCACTGGATGCGCGCATTGCGCAGGTGCTGGACGGATTGGGGCTCGGGACGGTAGACCTGGGTACTGCTATCGGCGAGATGTCGGGCGGGCAGCGGCGTCGTTTCGCGCTGGCTGCGCTCCTGATCCGACCGTCGGATGGCTTGTTGCTGGATGAGCCCACCAACCACCTGGACGATGCGGGAGTTGATTTCCTGATCTCCGAGCTCACCGCCTTTTCGGGGCCGGTGATCGCCGCCAGCCACGACCGGTGGTTCCTCGATCATTGCGCGACTGACATCATTGACCTCGACCCCGCGTTGGGCGCCGAGGGTGGCTATGGGGAGGATACCCGCCAGGCCGCGCTGTTTACCGGTTCGTTCAGCGAATACCTCTCCTGGCGCACTGCTGCTCGACGACGCTGGGAGCACGATTACGCCGCCCAAGAGCGTACGCGCGAGGAGTTATCGAACAAACTTGGCCTGACAGAAGGGGACATTTTCCATTCGACAGAGGCTAAGTCCGAGTTTCGGATGGCTGCGAAATTCTACGCCGACCGCGCTGCGAAAACCGTGGGCAACCGCATCAAATCAGCGCGGTCGCGATTGGAGGAGTTGGATCGCTTCGCCATCCCGGCGCCACCACCCAGGCTCTCTTTTGAGTTCACGCAGGCTGCTTCCGCTATGGAAACGAGCGAGCCATTGTTGAGTGTACGGAACGTGAGCGTGCCGGGACGCCTGGCTTCAACGACAGTGGAGCTGTTCGCCGGACAGTCACTGCTCGTGGAAGGTCCAAACGGAACTGGAAAATCCACCTTCCTGCAGTTGGTCGCCGGATGTTTGCCCACTTTCGACGGCGAGCGCATCGTTCACGACGACGCCCGGATCGGCTATCTCCCCCAAGACATCGAATGGCCCGCCATGGCAGCGACCCCCGCATCACTATGCCCGGATCTCGTGGCCCTGGGTTTGCTCGGGGAAGACCACATGAACACTCCACTTCGCCAATTGTCGTTGGGGCAACAGCGACGTGTGGCCATCGGCATGGTGCTCGCAGACCCGCCAGAAATCCTCATCCTGGACGAGCCCACCAACCACATTGCGTTGACCCTCGCGGAGGATCTGGAAGCCGCGCTCTCCGATTACCCAGGAGTGTGCCTCATCGCCACCCATGACCGCTGGCTGCGGTCGCGCTGGCAGGAAAAGCGACTGCATTTTTCGGAAGGTTCATAGTATTCCCTCTTGAGGAACCCGGGAAGCATTTCCCGGATCTCGGGGAAAGTATCACGTCTGCGGCTTCCCAATGTCCCTAAACCCGGGAAATACTTCCCGGGTTTTTCACCTGGTCGCCCCAGCTACCGACTAGCTACCTCTTGACCTTGCAGGTATCGATACCAATGATGCGGTACAGCGGGCAAAAACCTATAACTGCGGTGATTGCCATGATGGCTGCCACCACCCAAAGAACAATCTGGGTGACGCCCTGGGTGAAGACTGCGGCGCAAACAGCTGCAACAAGTGCGATGACGGCGCGAAGTGCGCGGTCAACAGTTCCTTCGTTTTTAATCATGGAACCAATTCTAGGCCACTTCGATAGACATCAAACTAAAAAGAGTTAGATGTCACATCAAGTGCCGCGAGAGAAGGAGCTGGGCAAAATCCAGCGTACCGATGGGATTTTTCCCGCCTGAAAAATACCAACCGTACGCTCGATTTTTTGGGGTTTCGCCCTGGGGCCTTAACCCTGCGCTGCACACATAGCCGGAACCTGCTCCGGCTGGACGGTGTTCTTGATCAGCGTGCATGCCCAGGACTGGGAGAGCTTCCAGGTGCCGCCTTCGTAGATGAATTCGACGTTATCAGCGGTTTGTGGCTCGCGTTCTGGGATGGTGAAGTTCACGGTCGCGAGAACGGAATCTGGGGTGTAGCCAGGAAGAATTGGGTCAACTACCTGGAAGTCTGCGCCAGATTCTGCCTTGGAGGCTGCCATGGTGTCGAAAAGTTCTGGGGCAGATTCACCGTTTTGCACGGTTTGGGTTTTTTCTTCCAGCGGTGTCCCTGGGTCCGTGGCCTTGGCCAGGATAGCGTTGAGGTCGGCTGCAGTTGGCTGCTGAGCTGCGGCGCCTTGTGCTGGGGCTGCCTTAGTGGTCGCAGGCGCGTTTGTGTTGGCCGGTTGATCGTCGCCAGAGCAGGCGGTCAGGCCGAGTGCTGCGGTGAGCATCGTCGCGGCGGCGATGGTGGTGGAAAACTTCAACGACATCTCCTCGTCAAGTTGATTGTCAGTAGGACGATCTGTCTCACTGCTAATGCGTCGACGATAATAACATGTACCTCATTGGTGCTTGAAGTTCGTGGGCTTGTGTACGCCTGTCGGTTCGCTGTGTCATTCTTATTACATGACTGAATCTCGTGTTGTCGTTATTACTACTGGCGGAACCATTGCGTGCACCACGGATAAGAATGGCGTGTTGCTCCCTACGGTGTCGGGTGAGGAGTTGGTGCGTCCGGTTGCTGGGCGGTTTGCTCCTGGCACGATGCAGATTGAGGTACGAGAGCTAACCCGACTGGATTCCTCGTCAATGACGCTGGCGGATATCGATGAGGTGGTGGCCGCGGTGCATGCTGCGCTAGAGGATCCGACGGTGGATGGCGTTGTGGTGACTCACGGCACAGATTCCATGGAGGAGACGGCCGTCGCAGTGGATACGTTTCATAAGGATCCGCGCCCGGTGGTGTTTACGGGTTCTCAGAAGCCTTTTGATCACCCGGAGGCCGATGGCCCGAATAATCTTTTCGAGTCGATCGTCATTGCCAGCGACGCCTCTGCCCGCGATATCGGTTGCTTGATTGTCTTCGGACATGCGGTTCTCCCCGCCCGCGGCGCGACGAAGTGGAACACCACGGATGAGCTCGCCTTCGCCACGAACGGCCCTGAGGAACCGACCCGCCCTGACCCGGTGCCGGTCGCTCCACTCGCGGACATTGACGTGCGTATCGTGACGGCATACCCGGGTGCGGGCCGCGATGTCTTGGACTTCCTGAAGGACAAGAAGGTGGATGGCATCGTGGTCGAGGCGATGGGGTCCGGCAATGTCAGCACGGAGTTTGCGCACGGGCTTATCGACGTCCTGGAGGCCGGAATCCCCGTTGCCCTATCGTCTCGTGTTCCACGAGGCGATGTCCTCCCGAGCTATGGCGGCGTCGGCGGTGGCGCATCTCTCGCAGCCAAGGGAGCCCTGTCTACAACCTATTTCCGCTCCCCACAGGCGCGTATTTTGCTGGCGATCTCCATCGCTACGGGGCGTCATCTTGCGACGATAATGTAGTGAGCCAGTCTCCCCAGTCCAGGCTGTCAAGCGCGTCGGCGGGCACGAGATCGGGGTCATCGACGGCGAAGCTGCGGGTGACGCCTCGTTCGGTGGTGCGGGTTTCAAATCGCACTGACACCACCCCATGCCCGGAACCTTGCACCCACCCGTGCCCATATTCTGGGTGGAACACATCCTGGGTGCTGTACCAGGTCACTTCCTGCGCCGGAGTGGCTACGACGGGTGTGGTCGTGGCCCGCACTCCGACCTCATAGTCGCTGGTGGTGTCGATAACGATGTTCTGGTCCAGCTCCGGAAACATCACATCTTGGCGTTCCGTTTCGAGGCCGGAGTAAGACACCCCGATGAGCCGGATCGGCCCGACCTCTTCGGGGTATCGGGTGAGCTTACGGGCGCTGGCGTGCAAGGTAGCGAACTCGTCGGTGGCATAAGGAAGCGTCATGGATCGTGACTCGGTGTCGAAGCTCGCGAGTTTCGTTTTCACGGTGATGGTTCGGGCGGCACGGCCGTCGTTAAGCAGCCTGCGGTGTGCGGCCCGCGCCGACCTTTCGATCGCCTCATCGACCTGAGCGGTGCTGGTCAAATCGCGCGGGTAGGTGTGTTCAGCGCTTACTTGTTTCGCCTCAGCGCGCGGGACGACGGGCCGGTCATCGTATCCGCGAGCAAGCTGCCACAATGCCACCCCCACGTTCTTTCCCAGCGTGATTTCCACCTCGCGTTGCGGCAGCTCCGCGAACTGGCCGATGGTGGCCACCCCCACCGCGGCGAGCTTCGCTTCCGCAACAGGGCCAACCCCCCACAGCTTTCGGACAGGAAGCGCTCCCAACAGGTGGCGCTCCTGGTCCCGCGGAACCACAAACACACCATCGGGTTTTGCCAGGCCGGAGCCAATCTTTGCGAATTGCTTCCCGGAGCCTGCGCCTATCGACGCCGGCAGCCCGACCTCACGTTTAATTGTGGCGCGCAACTGCTGCGCCCACTCGTGCACCTGCTCACTGTCGGCCCCCACCAGTGCTGCAGGTTCTAAAAACCCTTCATCGATGGACAGTTGCTCCACCACCCCGGCTTCGTGGGCGATGATGTCAAAAACCCGGCGCGACACGACGGAATAGACCTGATGCCGTGGGCGCACCGTCACCGCAGAAACTCCCACCAGCGCCCGGGCCTGATACATGGGCATCGCGCTTTTTGCCCCGAAAGCGCGGGCTTCGTAGGAGGCACCGGCCACAACTCCGCGGCCGTCGATCCCGCCGACCAGCACGGGACGGCCCCGCAGCGTCGGCCGGGTGAGCTGCTCCACGGAGGCGAAAAACGCATCCATATCAATATGAAGCACCCAGCGCTGAGCCATTGGAATCTTACCTAAAACGTGAGCGTGCTGAGCAGTTCGTCCACGCGTTCCCGGGTGGCAGCCGGGCTGTGGTCACCGGAATATAGGCGCTCCAGGTCGTCCGTGGTGATACCACCGCTGACTGTGTTGAGGGTGATCCGGTCCTGGCGGGTCAGCGCGACCTCACGAAACACTGGGACCAGGTTTTGGGGCAGTTCCGGCCCATCGTAGTTTTCGCAGCCCTTGGCGTTGGAAGGATCGGTGGCCATGAGGGCATTCGGAAGGGAGCCGACCATCGCCTGGTAGACCTTGTCACGCCAGGTGCCATCGTTGGGGTCGAGGCCTGCCTTCTTTGCCGCTACATATTTCTCTGACATTTCCTGAGCAAGCTGCGGGTTGAGATAGTGCAGGAACTCTCCGGTGCAGCCGATCACCACGTCAGCCTCGCCGGACTGTACCCGGGAAATCCGCGGTTTTTCTTTACTGTTGCTTTCGGCCTCTAGATACGCCTCCCGACCACTGCGCACAAAGGCACCCGTGACCATCTCCCCCAGCACTTCTTGCTGGTACCAGTCGTCGTTGATGGAGACGGTGATCGCGTTGGCTTCGGATTCGCGAAGCTTGCCACGGGGTTCTGGGGCGCAGGACGTCGAAAGGACAGCAACGCACAGCAGCGCGCACAGCTTGCGGACGTTTGAGATACGACGCACCTTGCAGAAACCACCTTCTCCTCGCGATGAATGAAACACCATCAGTGTAGACCGCCCCACTTGGACGAACTACCTTTAGGGTTGTATTGTCTGTGCTGTTATTTTCAGTGCGTTATCACATCTAGGAGGGGAAACTCGTGGCTGGTAATTTTCCACTGCCCAAGCGGCCTAAGGCTCAAGTGCCTGTCCCCTCCCCCACGGTCGCGCTGGGATCGAAGATCCGGGTGCCCGTCGAGCGGGCCATTGAGCGGTGCGTCATTTACCGCGACGGTCGGCCTGTGCGCGGCGCCTACAACTACCGGGAAGCGTTGGAAGAGGTCCGACGCACTGGTGAGGGGTACGTGTGGCTGGGTCTGTATGAGCCCGACGAGCGTCAGATGATGCTCATTTCACAGGCATACGACGTGCACGAGTTGATCGTGGAGGACGTCGTCTCCGCACGTCAGCGTCCGAAGGTGGAGCGCTACGGCGACCAGTTCTTCTTCGTTATCCGCAACGTTAAATACACCGACGACGCGATCGTAAGTGATGCCCGGGAAATCATTGAAACCGGCGAAGTGCAGATGATCGTGGGCCGTGACTTCATCATCACCATTCGCCACGGCGAAAAATCGACCATCACAGGATTGAAAAAGCGCTTGGAAGGCGACCCGGAGCAATGTGCGCTTGGTCCCTCCGCTGTCGCGTGGCTCATTTCCGACGTCCTGGTCGACGACTACATCCGGATCGCCCGGCTGCTCTCCATCGACGTCGACGACCTGGAAAACGAGGTATTCTCCCCCGACTCCAGCTTCGACATTGAACAGATTTACCGCCTCAAACGCGAGATTCTGGAAATGCGCCACGCGATCGACCCGCTCGCCCCGGCACTACGCACCCTGACAGCTAACCAGCACGGCCTACTTTCGGACCAGATCAGCAAATATTTCATTGACGTCCTGGACCACGAGATTTCAGCGATGGACCAGATCGCCTCCCACGATGAGCGGCTCACCTCGCTGATCAACGCTGGTGTCGCGAAAATCTCTATGCAGCAAAACGCCGACATGCGTCGCCTGTCCGCCTTGGTCGGCATGGCGGCGGTGCCCACCATGATCGCTGGTATTTACGGAATGAACTTCCAGAACATGCCAGAGCTCAACACGGAGTATGGCTACTACGTGGTGCTGGGCGTGATGGCCTTGTCAGTAGTCGCGATGTGGCTGTTGTTCAAAAAGAACAAGTGGCTTTAGGCCCCACCAGAAACCTTGCCTCCTAAGTTCGCGCGGGCGATGATGTCGCGGGCCGCGCGGGCGTGGTGTGGGTCGCACAGGACGTCGTAACGCCCGGCCACAATTTGGGTCTTGGAGGAAAAATCACGGCGCCCCTGCGTGCTCGCGTAAGACACGGCCGAGGACACCGTCCCGAAAACCAGCCCCATGACGACGCCGACGAGCAGCGGGCTGATCCAGTTTTCACTAAACAGGCCAATGAGCAGGCCGAAGAACACGCCCATCCACGCTCCGGATGCGGCGCCACCGGCCAGGACGCGCCCCCAGGACAGCCGGCCGATAACTCGCTCGACCTCCATCAAGTTCACACCGACAATGGTGAGTTCACTGACAGGAAAATCTCCCGTGTCCGAGAGCATGTCCACGGCCGCTTGTGCTTCGACATACGTCTGAAAACTTCCAACCGGCCAGCCTGACGGCAACGGGCGCGGATCTTGCTGGGGCAACGGGCGCGGCTGCGATTCCATGTGAACCTACTTTCTAAAAAAGCCTCTGTATCCGCAACGACTCACACATCGGTTTAGTTCCCGCCCACTCCGAATACAGCAGGATTGCTGCACTAGTACAATGGCACCCTATGAGCACCTCAACTCGCGTGTACGCCGGTCGCCTCAACGGCATGATTGTCCGTGGTCCCGACGCGGAACCTATTGGTCGTGTCCGCGATGTCGTGGTAAGCCTCAGACCTACGTCACTGCTGTCCCGCGCGCTTGGGTTGGTGGTGGAGCTGACCAACAAGCGCCGTATTTTCGTGCCGATGCTCCGCGTGGCCAATATTGATCCCAGTGACATCACGCTGGTTTCTGGCTCCGTGTCGATGCGCCAGTTCAAACCGCGCGCTGGCGAGTCCACGGTGATGCACGACCTGATCGGCGCAAAGATTCAGGTCAACGATCCAGAGCTGGAGCACCTACACGGCCGCCCTGTGGAGATCGCTGACGTGGAATTGGAGCGTACCCGCACCCGCGACTGGGTGATCTCCCGGCTCGCGGTGTTTGGCGAGCGCCCGAAGTTTGGGCGTCGCACGGATCTGCATGTGGTGCCGTGGTCGCACGTCCTCGGCGTGACGGCCGGCGGTTTTGGTGATGCCGACGCCACGGCTGAGATCATCGCCTCATTCGATGACATGCGCCCCGCCGACATCGCTACGGTCATGCATGAAATGTCCATGTTGCAGCGCCATCAGGTGGCTGAGGAACTCGACGACGAACGCCTGGCTGACATCATCCAGGAAATGCCAGACGATCACCAGGCAGAAATCATTGAGTCGCTAGACATCGAACGCGCCGCTGACGTGCTGGAGGAGATGGACCCCGACGACGCCGCCGATCTGCTCGGAGAGCTTCCCGACGCCAAAGCCGACGTCCTGCTCGAGCTGATGGATCCGGAGGAGTCGGCGCCGGTTCGACGGTTGATGACCTTCTCCCCCGACACCGTCGGCGCGCTCATGACCCCCGAGCCGCTGATTCTCACCCCGCAAACCACGGTGGCGGAGACGCTGGCGATGGCCCGAAATCCAGAGCTGCCCACCAGTTTGAGTTCGTTGATTTTTGTGGTTCGCCCGCCCACAGCCACCCCAACGGGCAAATATTTGGGGTGCGTGCACTTGCAGAAGTTGCTGCGTGAGCCCCCGAGCTCGCTGATCGGCGGTATCCTCGACCCGGATCTACCGCCGCTCTACGCAGATGACAGCCAAGAGACCGCAGCCCGGTTCTTTGCTATGTACAACCTGGTGTGTGGCCCGGTGCTGGACGATGACAAGCATCTGCTCGGCGCGGTCGCAGTGGATGACCTGCTGGACCACATGCTCCCCGAAGATTGGCGTGAGACCGGACTGCGACCTGACAGCCCTAAGAGCCCTGTAGGAGGTGCCCATGACTGATAAGCGTTCCTACCTGGATACTCCATCCATCGCTGCTCGCAAGAGTCGGTTCCGTGTCGATGCGGACGCGGTGGGCGCCTTCGCTGAAAAGGTCGCCCGGTTCTTCGGCACGGGTGAGTACCTGTTTTGGCAGACGGTTTTTGTTGTTATTTGGATTGGCCTGAATGTTGGTGGCTGGTGGTGGAGCTGGGATCCGTACCCGTTCATCCTGCTCAACCTCGCGTTTTCCACGCAGGCTGCCTACGCTGCGCCACTGATTTTGTTGGCACAGAACCGTCAGGAGGACCGGGACCGCTTGGTGCTGGCCGAGGATCGCCGACGCGCGGAGGAAACGAAGGCGGATACGGAGTTCCTGGCGCGGGAGCTAGCAAGCGTGCGTTTGGCACTCGGTGACAATGTCACCCGCGACTACCTGCGCCGCGAGCTCGAAGACGTGCACGCCCTCCTCGAGCGTATTGAGGCAAAGCTTGACGACGAATCAGCAGCCCGCATCGCCCGGGAACACGAGGGTTCGGAGTACACGGGTTCGGAGTTTTCTGAGCCTCGCCACGGCGACCTGGCAGATAAGGACGATGACGAATCACGGTAGGATAGCTAACCGTGAACCACAAGATTTCTGAATCCGATGTTCGTACCGCGCTGGCCCGCGTGGACGATCCTGAAATTGGTAAGCCAATTACAGAATTGGGCATGGTGAAGTCGGTTGAGGTCGATGGTGCGGATGTCCGCACAGAGATCTACCTCACCATCGCTGGTTGCCCGATGAAGAACACGATCGTGGCTGGCGCCGAGGCCGCTATCAAGGAGATTCCGGGCGTCGGAGCTGTTACCGTCACCACTGACGTGATGAGCGACGAACAGCGCCGTGAGCTGCGCACATCACTACGCGGCCATGCTGATACCCCGGAGATTCCTTTTGCCCAGCCGTCCTCCACCACCCGAGTATTCGCGGTGGCCTCCGGAAAAGGCGGCGTAGGCAAAAGCTCCATGACGGCTAATCTTGCCGTGGCGCTTTCCCAGCGTGGGCTAAAGGTCGGCATTGTTGATGCCGACATTTATGGTCACTCGATCCCCGGACTGTTCGGCACCGACGAACGCCCGACTGCGGTTGATGACATGATCATGCCGGTGCAAGCGCACGGCGTGAAGATGATTTCGATTGCACATTTCACCGAGGGCAACGCCCCAGTGATGTGGCGTGGTCCGATGCTGCAGCGCGCCATCCAGCAGTTCTTGGCTGACGTGTTCTGGGGAGACCTGGACATCCTGCTGCTGGATCTACCTCCCGGAACTGGTGACGTTGCCATTGCCGTCGGCCAGCTGCTGCCCAACGCTGAGCTGCTCGTGGTCACCACGCCACAGGCGGCCGCCGCGGAAGTGGCAGAGCGGGCCGGTACGGCGTCATTGCAAACGCACCAGCGGGTGGCCGGTGTGATTGAAAACATGGGCGCGATGGTGTTGCCAGATGGTTCCACCATGTCGGTATTCGGTGAGGGTGGCGGCTCCCGAGTGGCTGAGCGGCTATCTACGCTCACGGGCACCACGGTACCGCTGCTGGGCGAGGTTCCCCTGGATCCCGCGCTGCGCACCGGTGGCGATGAAGGCACCCCCGTTGTCATCGCCGCCCCTGAGTCCCCCACGGCCCTGGCGATCAACAAGATCGCAGATGCGCTGCACAAGCGCCGCGAGTCGATTGCAGGTAAGACACTCGGGTTGGGCGTCACTCCGAAGTAGACATGGAACGGTGTGATGTCCTGATTATTGGCGCTGGGCAGGCTGGACTTGCCACGGCCTATTACCTCCGCCGATCTGGGCTGCACACCGTCCTCGTCGATGCCACACACTTTCCCGGTGGCTCCTGGAACCGCACCTGGGAGTCGTTGAGGCTATTCTCCCCTACTCGGATCTCCTCGCTGCCGGGCTGGCGACTCGATCTTCCGCCGGATTCTTATCCTCACCGGAGCAGATCGTGGCCTATTTCACTGCTTACGAGCTACGCTACGGCTTCGACATTCGCAGACCAGTAACTGCGCTGCGAACCAGCGGATCCGGCCCCTTCACAACCCAGCTGTCTACTGGAACATCGATTCAATCTAAATTCGTCGTCAATGCCACCGGCAATGCCTCTCGGCCGTTTGTCCCCAGCGTGCCAGGTCAGCGACTATTTCTCGGCAAGCAGCTCCAGTCCCGCAATTACCGCACAGCAACAGAATTCCGAGGTCAACGGGTTGCGGTTGTGGGTGGGGGGAAATTCCGGCGCCCAAATCGCGACGGATCTCCTCGGCCAGGCTCACGTCACCTGGTGTACATTGCGGCCACCTCGATTTCCCCCCGATGACTACGACGGCGCAAAGTTATTTAGCATCGCTTCCCGATATATTTCCTCAGCGGAGGAAGAGTCACCGAAGATTTCCGACCTCGGGGATATCGGGCTCTTCCGGTTTCAGAGTGCGTAGCTGACCATGGGGTGGGGTTCGGGGTGGCACAACATATAGGGGTCCTGGCCGGTACAAGATGAGAGTTGC